>SOKP01000025.1 GCA_004375715.1 Promethearchaeota archaeon
CCATCGTAGCTATATTGTTCCCCTCTAAAAAAAGTCCCTTCAGATTGGAGTATTTATATAATTTTTTTATTTCGCTAAAGCTATTTATATCCATGTTATTTAAATAGAGATTATTGTTATTTACAAAAACTTTCTTCTTTTTTATCGTTATATATTCCATGGAATGTAGCTAGAAGCACCCACTTATTAGTAAATCGAATAAAAATTATAACTAAAACGAATTATCAGTTTATAATTGAAAAGTAACATATAAAAAATTAGATGTCTCCTTCTCTAAAATAGAGTAATCAAATTTTTCTGCATAATAATTCCCCTTTTCCAATAGGAACTATTAAAGCGTCAACGCGCTCATCTGAGAGGGCTTTGTCAATCATGGGTTTTAAGACATCATAATGATTAATTGCATTATCGGCTACTAATATGCCTCCTTTTACCATATTTGGAATAACTAAATCGTAACAATCATCATAAACTTCTTTTTCAGCGTCTAAAAAGCAAAAAGATATGTTCTTTTCTTTATTTAAATAATCTCGGGCATCTCCTTCCACTAATTCAACATATTTCGCCATTTTACTCTCTCGAAATGTCTCTTTTGCAAGTTTTATCTTTTCTTCTAAAATTTCAAAGGTTTTTATTTTGATACCTCTATCTATACAAGCGAGCGCTATCCACATAGTAGAATAACCTGCACTAGTTCCAATTTCTATAAATTCTCCTTTAGGAGCACCAGCAGCTAAAATTGAAAGGAATTTGCCTGTTTCAGGAGGAATTTGACGAAGTCTTTGCATTCGAGGTGTTCCATCGACCCTATCTTCCGCGTCAAATTTTTCTAAATATTTCATTCTCTTTATTACTGGTTCTGGGATGTTATGTAGCATTTTATTTCAATTTCCTATTGTATTAAGAATATTATATATAAGAAAAAATATAATGATTATCAATGAAACATGAGTTACTTCAAATAGATTTAACATTAGACGAAGCAGAGCGACTTCAAGAGAAATATAGTCAAAAATTAAAACATCAAGAACATAAAATTCTAGATATATTAGATATTAAAAAGATAAATTGGGTAGTAGGTGTAGATATTTCTTACTATAATGAAAGTCATGAAGAATGGGGTGTAGCTTGTGCCGTTCTTTGGAGTTTAGAAGAAAAGAAGATGAAATCTTATAAGGTATCCAAAGGTATCGTAAAATTCTCCTATAAAGCCGGATTTTTAGGTTTTAGAGAATGTAATTTGATTGCCCAAGCTTTGGAAAAACTTAGCCCATTACCGGATATTATTATGTGTGATGGTCATGGCTTTATACATCCTAAACGGTTTGGGGAAGCCATCCAACTGGGATTTGCTTTAGATATTCCTACAATTGGCGTTGCAAAAAGTCCCTTTATAGGATTTACAGATTTAAAAAACTTTGAGAGAAAAAAGGGCAATAGAGTTCCAATTTGGGCTCTTGATCCACAATTATCAACGGGAATGTCCCAAGAATTATTAGGAAGTGCCGTTTGCTTAAACGATGGTATGAAACCTGTATTCATTAGCGCAGGTTATAAAACTACATTAAATTTTGCCATAGAAACTACGTTAAAAACAACAATAAGCCATAGACAGCCAGAGCCACTCTACTTATCAGATAAAATTTCTAAACAATGTATAAAAAATCGTAGCTAAATTAGGCTAAACTCTCTTTTTTTTATTGAAAAATTCTTTTTAAACGAAGAAACTTATTCTAGCTTATATAAAAACAAAATTTTCATGTTGAGCAAATTGAGCTTTAAAATAAAAAACAATGTATTTTGGGTAGGAAAAATTGATTGGGAATTAAGAAAATTCCATGGAAATGAATATTCTACACATAGAGGTTCCACATACAATTCTTACCTAATTAAAGAAGAGAAAACTGTCCTTATTGACACAGTTTGGATGCCTTTTTCAAAAGAATTTGTTAAAAATCTCTCAAAAGAAATTGACTTAGAAAAAATTGACTACATTATAGCTAATCACGCAGAAATAGATCATAGCGGTTCGCTTCCTGAGCTTATGGAACGTATACCAAATACTCCAATTTACTGTACGGCTAATGGTGTTAAATCCTTAAAAGGCCATTATCACAAAGATTGGAACTTTAACATAGTAAAAACGGGGGATACGTTAGATTTAGGAAACGGTAAACAGTTAATCTTTGTAGAAATGAGGATGCTTCACTGGCCTGATAGTATGGCATGTTATCTAACGGGAGACAACATTTTGTTTAGTAACGATGCGTTTGGTCAACACTACGCCTCGGAATATATGTATAACGATCTTGTCGACCAAGATGAGCTATTTACGGAATGTATGAAGTATTACGCTAATATTTTAACACCTTTTAGTGCCCTTGTGGATAAAAAAATCAATGAAGTTTTAGCTCTAAACATTCCAATAGATATTATTGCGACAAGTCATGGCGTTATCTGGAGAGACAATCCAACTCAAATCGTAGAAAAATATTTATCTTGGGCTAACGATTACCAAGAAAACCAAATTACAATATTATACGATACAATGTGGGATGGAACAAAAAGAATGGCCGAAGCAATTACAAAAGGAATTCGTGAAATTGATACAAAAGTTAATGTTAAATTGTATCATATATCCAAAACCGATAAAAACGATATAATTACAGAAATCTTTAAATCCAGAATTATTCTTGTAGGATCACCTACTATTGGTGGAGGAATTTTATCTGGTGTTGCCGAAATTTTAGAGATGATTAAAGGAATGCGTTTTAAAAACAAGAAAGCTGCCTCATTCGGTTGTTATGGATGGAGTGGAGAATCAATAAAGGTTATAAAGGAACATTTAGAAAAGAGCGGTTTTTCTGTAATTAACGACGGAATACGCGCTTTGTGGAACCCTGATGAAGAAAGTTTGGAAAAATGCGTAGAATTCGGAAGAAAAATAGCAAATAGTTAATATTTATTTTTTTTTATTTCATTTATCCTTTTAAATCTGATAAGACTTATAACAGCTTTTTATCGTTCATTAGACCCGTACATGCTATAGTTGTGATACACATAAATATTAATTGTTACATTATATCTTTACTTAAGGTGATTGATTATCTCTAAAATTCTGGTTGTTGACGATGACCGTACTATGCTAAGACTCTATAAGTTATTATTAAAAGGAATGGGGGATTATTCAGTTGAATTCTTTATCAATGGAAAAGATGTCGTTGAAAATTATAGAAATCATTCAGAAAAACCTAAAGTAATTATTATGGACTATCGAATGCCTGTAATGAATGGACTTGATGCAATGAAAGAGATATTGGAGATTGATAGAAACACGAAAATTATCTTTGCGAGTGCAGATACTGCCATGAAAGAAATTTCTATTTCAAAGGGGGCTACAGCATTTCTTAGTAAACCTTTTAAAATTGAAGAACTAATATGTCTAATCAATAAAGCAATAAAAGAGTAAATATCAAAGGTGTGTGAAATATTGGAGAACAATCGTGATAATATTCTAAAGTTAAGAGAGATAGAAAAAAGATACAAGTTAATTTATGAATATACCTCAATCCCTTATCAATCTTTGGATGAAAATGTTGAAATCGTAGATGTTAATCAAGCTTGGCTTGATTTTTTTGGATATGATAAAGAAGAAGTGATCGGGAAATGTTTTGGCGAGTATCTAGTTCTCGAAAGTAGAGAATTGCTAAATTCTAGGTTTTCATATTTTAAAGAAATAGGAGAAATTCAGGACGTAGAATATGAAATTATAAAAAAGGATGGCATTCATAGAATTATTTGGCTAGACGGAAGAATAGAATACGATGAAAACGGGAATTTTACACAGGCTCATTGTTTTTTCAAGGATATTACCGAACGCAAGAGCATTGAAAATCAGCTAAGGAGTAGTAAAACTTTTCTTTCTAATGTCTTTACAAGTATACAAGATGGAATTAGTATTCTTGACAAGGATTTAAACATCCTCCGAGTTAATCCAATAATGGAGCTGTGGTATTCACATTCGATGCCAATGCTTGGTAAAAAATGTTACGAAGTATATCACGAGAGAAATAAACCGTGTGAAATTTGTCCTTCCCTTCAAGCTCTAAGATCAGGTCAACCAGCTTACGAAGTTGTTCCTAAAATAGGACCTAAGCAAAAAATTACCGGATGGTTGGATCTCTATTCGTTCCCTCTACTTGATGAAAAAGGTGGACAAATCATAGGAGTAATTGAATATGTGAGAGATATATCTGAACGTATAAAGACAGAAGATAGATTAAGAGATTCTGAGATAAAATATAAATATCTCTTTGAAAACGCACAAGTAGGGTTATATTGGTCTAGAATTAGCGATGGAAAATTTATAGAATGTAATGAGATTTTTGCTAAATTATTTGGATATGAAACACGAGAAGAATTATTAGAAGATTATATTGCTACTGAACATTATGTTTATCCAAACCAACGCAATGAGATGCTAGACGCGATCCGTAAAAACAAAGAAGTTAGGGATAGTGAAATACTAGTCACTAAAAGAGACGGTACTCCTATTTGGTTGAGTATTTCTGCTCGAATGTTTGAGAAGGAAAATAGGATTGAAGGTGCTGTCATTGATATCACCAAACGAAAAAAGGCTGAACAAGAATTAAAAGAATCTGAAGTACGGTATAAAAAAGCATATGACAAAGCAGACTTCTACAAGGATTTATTAGCACACGATGTGAGCAATATTCTTAACAATATAAATGCTTCAATTCAACTAATAGAATTATGGAAAGAGGGTCCTGAAATGTCAAGCAATAGTGGAGATATGATAGAGATCATTAAACAGCAATTAGAAAGAGGTACATCTTTAGTTTCAAATGTGCGGAAACACTCAGAAATAGAGGAAGGAGATAAACTAGTAAAATCAGTTGATGTAATAAATGTAATCAATGAATCAATAGAAAATGTTCTTTCTCGATTTCAGTATAGAGAAATAGAGATAAATATTGAAAAAGCTAATGAAATTCCTAATGTTAAGGGAGGCGATTTACTGATTGACGCCATTGAAAATATATTAATAAACGGTGCCCTCCATAACGAAAGTGATATGATTAGAATAAGTGTTAATGTGTCTGAAGTTTATAATAACGCCGAAAAATGCGTAAAACTCGAATTTAAAGATAACGGCATCGGGATTATTGATAATAGAAAAAAAGCAATCTTTGAAAGAAGTTATAAAAAAGATAAGAGCACAGGTGGAATGGGTATAGGATTATCACTCGTTAAGACAATAATTAATAGTTATGATGGTCAAGTGAAGGTCCACAATAGAGTAATGGGAGATCACACAAAAGGGAGCATTTTTGTTGTCTTGTTAAAGCAATGGTAATTAATGGATTAAGCCCTACTGATTTTAAATAGCTTTTTCAATTACATTTAAGCCTAACTAAATAGATGTAAAATTCCTTTACTGGTAAAGTTTTTTTGAATAGAACAAAGCCTTTCATTAACTGAATTCGCTAAAGATCTAAACATTTCAAAGTCGTCTCTTTCTGAAACACTGAGAAGAATTTTTAAGAAATTAGCTAATAATCACATTAATTCTAGCAATTAAATCTGCGATAAAAGTTCTATTAAAGCCCGAGGAATCTCTTTATAGTTGTTTACAGCAAAAAATTTACCTTGTCCAACTCGAGCTATTTCTCGACAGGTATCGATGCCTCTTTCAGCATCGTTTTCAGCGGGTATCGCGATTACACTTAACTTTGGAAATTTTTTCGCCAATTCAATGGGATTTTTCCCTCTATTATAATTTCCGTCTGTGATCAAAATCCCAGATTTATGCCTTGTTTTTTCCTTAATTTTATTTAATTCTTTTAATCCTTTTTCTAAACCAATAGTAATGTTAGTAAAACCAACTGCCTCCGAATCAAGAATTTCATCTATTATTGTTATGATCGGCT
>SOKP01000264.1 GCA_004375715.1 Promethearchaeota archaeon
TTGCATTGAGGACATGTGAAACTGCCACCCCGAAACATCTTTCTACAATGAGGACAAAAAGTAAAATCTGGAGTATAAGCAAAATAAGCAGTATTTGTATTAAGACATATGTTTTTTGTAAGCTCCCAAAGGCCTAGAACATCTGGTATTTGCTCTCCAAGCCAAATATGGGTTATAACGCCACCTTCGACAATAGGATGATAGTCTGCCTGCAATTTAATTCTTTTTGATAATGGTATATCAGCGTCATAACGGATATGATCTGAATTTGTGTAATATGCAGAAACCCCTTTTGATTGAGGGATTGCTTTTTTGGGGAAATGTTTCAAATCTAACCTAGCAAATCGATTTGTTGATGATTCGGCAGGTTGTTGCCATAAGGAGTACGAAATTTGGTCTCTCTCTGTCATGGAATTACACTTAGCGACCATAAATTCTAATATTCTCCTCCCGAAATCATATGCGGTAGTATTTTCGTGCAGCTCAAAACCTATAAGACTTTTTACCGCTTCGTTTAGACCCGTGTAGCCTATAGAGAGGTTTTGTTCTTTTAAGTTAAAAATCGGTCGACCATTAATTTCTCCGCTACATAAAGGTAAGTGGCCCGACTTTAAGCGTTTTTCTATTAACTTCCATTTTTTACGCAAAATTCTAGCGGAAAGTTCCATATTTTCTTCTAAAACCCTTAAATAATCGACTTCATCCTTAGAAATATAAGCGTAGCGTGGTAAATTTAGACTTACGCTTTGTAGTGAACCGATGGATACGTAATTTTCCCATATATTAACATTTTTTCTTTTTTCAGGATCCAATTCGCAGCGACTTATAATCTGATTCCCACTTAAAAATTTTCGACAACATTGGCTATGAATTTCGTCTGGCATCCATTCGGGACACATATTAAGGAAATAAGGCGTCCCCATTTTTGCAACTTCCTCCATTAATTTTATGTACGACGGTTCGAACTCTTTTAACCACTCTTTCTTGATTTTCACCTCGTGTTTTGGGAACGCAAACAGCTTTCCGTTGCAATCTCCATGAATATATACATCCGTAAGGGCATCAAAAAGTTCAAGGCATTCGCTCTTATAATCCCCATACCGTCCATTAAGCTTTCCATGTGGACCAACTGCAGGTATGTCTAACAAACCATCAGGAACGGTCGGAGTACACGAAATAGAAGTGAAAGGTACTTGACCGCCCCTTGCCGCAAAAATTTGATTAGTTTCAAAAATTAAACATTGCATTGATTGCTCGATTTCTCTTTGTGAGAGCCCTTTTGCGTAAGGCGCAAGAAAAGTTGTTATGTAATCGTATCCTTGACCCCCACTAAATTCGCCCTGAATTATCCCTAGCCACTTTGCCAAGTGAGTTACAGCCACTCTCAAACTACCTGCGGGACCGGACTTGCTACAATGTGTCCAACTAGTAACGGGAGGAAGTCCGTGTTCGAGAACCATGCGCGGATCCCATTCCATGCAAAATGGGCGTAAATCAAAATACCTTAGCATGTGAACGTGTAAATTGCCATATAAGTGGGCGTGAGCTTCTTCTGAGTCTAATATTCTTAAAAGAGCGTATTCTTCAGAGATTCTATTGGCAGCCCAATGATGAATGCTTTCAGGATTCATGTCTTGATTAGCATTTTCGTTTATACCCTTTTCTAAAATAGCTTCGTAATCCATTAATGGCATTCCTATTCGCGTATATAACTTTCTTTCGTCTTCATAGTGCTGTTCAGATAAAATTGAACATACTATTTCTCTTATGTGTGGTCCTGAGAGAAAGCTAATGCTGGAAGATATAATCCGTCTGACTACTAATTCAGTAATTTGATCTGCAGATTTTTGATCTAAACCGGTTTCTTTTATAATACTTTGTTTTATCTTTAATGGGTCAAAAGGCACGACATCGCCTTCCGTTCGTGAAACATTTGGTAGTAAATTTTTTAGAAACCCCTTTTCGAGACTTTTTTCTTCTTTCCTTGTATCAGATTCTGGAGTCAATATCATATTAATCATAAATTTTTTTTAGTTTAGTATTCTTAAATAAGTGATAAAGGTACATGATTAGGTTTAAAGTCTAAGATTTTTGTCGGCGCTACCAACCGAAACAATACCCTTAACGAATATTTATTATCGTTTATACTTTGCCTCTTTTGATATAAAAATGTATTTTTTTTTCCGTTATAAAGTTATTTACTTAATCCTTTATTCAAAACTCAAATACTCAGCTAGGAAATTCACAGAATAATCTCTGTTCCTTTCGAAAATTTCATTCGAGTAATTACTATTCTCGTTATTTCACGCAATGTATTAAAAATGTCGTCTTTCCCGATTTTGTAATTTTTTATTGCTCTATACAAGATTTAATAACTATTAACTACGATTACATCTAAAGAACAAGTTAAAGTTATCAAAAATTTAATGTGTTTACTATGCGCAAAAAACCAGTAAGTAAAAATTCTGTTAATGTCGTTGAAATGTTGCCTGGAATTTACAGGAAGACGCTAGTGTATAATAATAACATGATGTTATGTTATTTTTCGTTGGATAAAAATTCGCACATACCTTTACACTCTCATAAGGAGCATCAAATCGGTTACGTGATAACAGGAAAGTTACGATTCGAAACTGAAAAAGGAACTATTGTAGTAGGAGCCGGCGATAGTTATGTTTTTGAATCAAATGAAAAACATGGAGCAACAATTTTAGAAGATTCAGAGGTTATAGACGTATTTAGTCCTTCAAGAGATGATTATAAGTAGTTGTTCAATCAACAGTAATAGGTATCTACCATTGGTAAGCAGAAACAACTAGAATCGCGATCACGCAAAACAAAAATTCGCCCTTCAACCAATCAACAAACAATTTCTTCTTTTGATCTCTATTTTTTTTAATTCTCGTTGCGAGAGCAAAACTTATCGCACTATTCGTTCCAGTGAAGATGATCATGCTAAAACTTGATGCGTTTAACTGTAATTTAATCAGTCCAAAAATAAAGTCAACAACAAAAAACGCTCCGAGATATACGAGCAAGATTAGTAAAAAAATCCACCCCGAAAAATAAATTATTCTTTCGAATTTTAGATCTTCTTCCGACAAGCTCCCATCGGATCTAGTTGATTTTTTCTTTACTTTTGACATATTGTTTATACCATAGTAATTATAAAAAATGGAATGGTTTATGATTCTTAATACTTTTTTTTTCCAATGGTAAATGTTACGAATTTTATGGTTTGTTTTTTAGGTATATAATAGCTTTCGCAATATCTCCGTCACTATCTATTAACGCCGCATTAGCCTCTTCTTTATCTACTTTTGCTTGAGCGGCTACTAACATAATATCATTTTCGGTAATAACGAGTTTAGAAATGCCCTCTTCCGTTTGTTCAAGACTCTTCGCATCTACTCCCTCTTCAATTGTAAATTCTCCTGAGGAATATTCCTCTGCGTCACCAATGATTTGATACATTTCCTGACCCATCTGCTTCATTAGGATTACCTCTGGCTGATCTATTACTAGAGTTTTATCTTGACATTCGATTATAACTCGCGTTGCATCGATCTGATCCATTTCAATTCCCTGTTGCTGCATTCGGCGACGCATCTGTCTGGAAGCAAATTGCTGACCTTCTCTCTTCTTAGTTGCTTGGGGGCGAGTTGGTTTGCTTTTTTCTTTTTTTTGCATCTCTTTTGGTAATTTTACCATTTTTTCAACATTTCCAAATGTTATTTGTTATTTTGAAAAATTTAGGTTATAATTTAGATTTTCCTATTCCTTTCCGAATTTTTAGTGCAATTCCCGTTTGAAAGCTCCTAATGTAAGGGACTGGAATCACTAACTTACCGATTGCTAATAAATCGTTGTTTTGATTAACTACAATGACCTCATCGTTGGGTCTTAATGTACTATCGATATCAACTACATGCTTACAAAAGACATTTCGACCTTTTCTAATGAATTCCGAGACTTCGCTCATAACAACTGCTCTAATTTTAGGTGAAGGGGTGTTATCGATTATTCTTCCTGCAGAAAAGAGACTAAGTGTGAAAAATCCATTCGTAGGTCTTAAATTAAGCAATAAATTATTATCTTGGTAAATATGCTTTATTTTTCCTGTGTTTCTGGAAAAAAAAAAATGAATCTCGCTTTCGTCTTCAAACAAGATATCAGTTATCGCTTGCCCAAATTGGTAATCGCAAATAGCTTTAACTTTTCTTAAAGCCAAAATGAATTTAATATCCATATTGATTTACTTACAAAAGATTTACAAAAAATAAGGTTGGAAGGAATAAATATATTTGGCTAAAAACAGTTAGGAGTATAGCTTCGATTGATTTTTATCGTCTCTCATCTTACTCATTACTTTATTTACCGCTTCTATAAAATCGTCTCTAACAATCGTTTCTTTGTCTTTTCTTATTGCGAACATTCCAGCTTCAGTACAAATAGCTTTAATATCTGCTCCAGTAGCACCTTCAGTTAAATTGACTAAAACCTTAAAATTAACCTCACCTTCAATGTTTAGATTTCTTGAGTGAATACTAAAAATCGATTCTCTTGCTTTCTCATCAGGCATGGGAAAATAAATCATGCGATCAAATCTTCCTGGTCTTAATAAAGCAGGATCTAAGATATCAATTCGATTTGTTGCACCAATTATTTTCACATCTCCACGTTGCTCAAATCCATCCAATTCGCTTAGTAGTTGCATTAATGTTCGTTGAACTTCCCGATCTCCAGAAGTTGCGATCTTTAATCTCTGAGACCCGATAGCGTCTAATTCGTCTATAAATAAAATTGTTGGGGCTTTCTGTTTAGCTAAATTAAAAATCTCTCTTACTAAACGAGCACCTTCCCCTATAAACTTTTGTACTAACTCCGAACCTATTATTCTAATGAATGTTGCGTCTGTTTCGTGTGCCACGGCTTTTGCTACTAAAGTTTTCCCAGTTCCTGGTGGACCGTAAAGTAAAACTCCTTTAGGGGGATCAATTCCTACCCTTTTAAATAATTCTGGTTTTAATAGCGGTAACTCAACGGTTTCACGAACTTCCATAATTTGATCGTCCAGTCCGCCAACGTCCTCGTACGATATATCTGGGACATTATCAATAACTTCCATTCCTTTCACAAAGGGATCTAACTTTGTTGGTAAAATTTCCATTATAGCAAATGTTCTCTGGTTTAATGCTACTCTCATCCCAGGAGTTAAATTCTCGTTTTTTACTTTCCTACTCGGATTAACGACAAAGCTAGGGCCGGTAGAGCTTTTTACGATTACTTTCCCGGAATCCTCTAGTATATCTATTACAGTTGCTGATACTAAAGGTGGTTCTCTTAGCCTATCAATCTCATTTCGTAAACTGCTTAACTCCTGTTCTAACCTTAAACGCTCAGCATCTAGCAACTGTTTTTCAGTTTCTAAATTTCTTAACCTTTTTTCTAGATGTCTGGTATATGTAATTAAATATTCTTCATCTTTTGTTTCTTCTTTTTTTTTCCTGCTCTCTTTGATCGTTGTCAAGTAATCAAATCCACATCTTTAACATATTTTATTATGAAGATACTACCTAAATTAATAATAACAATGTATTCATATAAATTTAAGGTAATACGCTAATATAGATAGAACATGAGTTTTAAAAAATTTTTGGATTATAATTTATAACGAGCGTTGTCTAAAAACCAAAAATTATAAGAGGTCTCTTTCCCAATCACAATATATAGTTAAGTTCCTTGAAAACTAATGAATGCATGGTTATTTTATGTCGAAAAAAATATCGAGTCAATTTGAGAAGGAATGCCCTATTTGTGGTGGAAAAATATGGGGGCGAGGGCAAAAAGTCTTAATAGAAGGAGCAAAAATCACTGTATGTCAAAGTTGTGCCCAGTATGGTGTTAAAATCAAAAATGTTCCTAGTGCGGTTAACAAAGTCAAGCAGAACTATGCTAAAGCTAAATCTTCTGCTAAGAAAAAAGCGTATAACAGACAAATTGACGGTGGGTTAGAAATAGTAGCAGACTATGTTAGTAAGATTAGAAACGCTCGCAACTCTCGGGGATTAAACCAAGATCAATTTGCTCAAAAATTAAATGAAAAACCCTCCTTACTTCGGAGAATCGAAGCAGGAAAAGTTGAACCTACTATTAAATTAGCCAAAAAAATTGAACAAGTGTATGGAATTACTCTAGTCAAAAAAGTAGACGAAATTGAGCCTAGTACCACCCAGAACAAATATATGAAGAAATCTAGTAGTTCTTCTCTAGGGGATATCGCTATTGTGAAGAGAAGAAAAAAGTGACAATCTAACAATATTATATTTCTAGAATTCGGAAGTAAATTGTTAATTTCTTTAAGCTTAGCACACTGGCCTTATGATAAAAAGATTAAATTTTGGCTTTTATAAGGAAAATCTAACTCTGTCTAATTGACTGATAAATCAAGTTTTTCAATTAAAACAATTTTTTCTTTAAGAAATTGAATCATATCTTGATTATCTTGAGCTTCTAATGGACCACTACAATTGGAGCACTTAAAATTTAATTCAAAAGCTGAGTCAAAGTTAAATTTTACGGTCGAATCTGGGCATTTCTTACATACAAAAAAGTAATTATTTTCCTCGAATTTTAACCGTTCCCTTAGTTTTGTCTCAACTGTTCTCTTTTTTTCCATTAGGATTTCTTCGAATAAGTCAAATTCATGCCACCAATAGTATATAAACCAACCAGTAGATTTATCGCGTATCCTCCTAAATTGAGCTAGTTTCCCGCTATACAACTTGTAGAGCGTTTTGCGAACAGTATTTAATTTTAAAACTTCAACACCATTTTCTTCAAAAAATAATTCTGGATTTAACTCTTTCATGCGTGCTTTAATCCTTTCCGTTATTCCCTCATCTGTGATATCCTCTTCTTCAGAATTCAATAATTCTATCCCGACTTCGATAGCGATATCTCCGGCTATAACGAATAAAAAGGTCCTTAGTAATGGGCTTAAATCCTTCATTTTGTTCTGTCTCTTATGATTCCACTATTTATTATAAATTTTAGTCTATTATAAAAGTTAAATTTTATGAATTGTATTAAAAAGGACCGAAGGGTCCAGTTCATTATACTACTATAGAATACTGTTTTTCGATAAGGTCGCCATCAATCTCAACTGATCGACTCATCTTGCCTTTTCTTATCGCCATGATCCTTAACATTCGAGTATCTTTTATGTTTGTTGGAATCTCGATTTGGTTTATGGTATAATTGTTAAGAATTGTAAGTGATTTCCAATTGTTCGGAAGTTCCGATTTAAAATCAGGGGCTGCTAAATCTAACAGCATTTCGAGATTAGCGTCAGTATTATTGAGCATTCCAATACAAAATTGTATTCGTTTGCTTACATCGTCGTCTTCTACCTTTTTTTTCGAAGGTTGAGGTATATTTTTTTTCGTGGTAACTTTGCAAGTTGCATTTCTGTTATACGATAAAAGTAAATAACTTCCTTCTCGAAATGCCCCGATAGCTTGGAGCAACAAATCTTTATTTATTTGATCGATGATTTCTGCTTTAAAATTTTTTGTTTTACCCGTGGATTTTTTCAAAACCCAGTTTAAGCCTATTTCTGATATAATATTTGCTACATCGCTACTAGCGATCAATTTTCCCTTAATCTCGAAATTCTCCTGAGAATTAGAAATTGTTTTTGTTACTGCTTCTAAAATTAAATCTTCGTATTCATGAGCGCCTTTCAACGTGATTTTTGCCTTAGTTTTGATGATTTTTAAAGCAGGTCCAATAAACACCCCCTTAGAATATCGGTAAAAATGGCGATGGATGTTCAGGTGCTGCTCAAAAGGGTCTTCTAAAATTGGCTTTTTAACTAGTTCGCTTAAAAAATGCATTTTTAATATACCATTTATTTTTTTATTAATATAAATCTAAATATGATATTATAATTAGAATATATCTTTAAATTTTAATTTATACAATAAGTAGTGAATAAAATCAAAGAAGTAGACAACATAACTTCAAATATCATTAAATATTTACAGACAAATTTAAAAGACAATATCATTAGTATCTTTGGTATTGGTAGTTATTTTGATAAAAAACTTCCATCTGGTTGGAGAAATACTGATATTGACGTAATTGTAATAGTTCCTACTTTGGAAAAAATTACTAAACTCGATTGGACCGATGTACGTTACGAAGTTAGAAAATTTGGTAACCATTACGTCTGGATAGGATATAACACTATTCAAGGGCTAAAAACTAAAAAGCTTTTCGTTCAGGAATCCTTCGCAAATTATGAATGGAGCCTAATGGATTTAAAATTTAAAGAAAATTCTCATCTTCTATATGGAAAAGATATTAGAGAGCAAATTCCAGACCCTTTTAGTTTTATTTTTGATTATAACGATATTTTAGCTAGATGCCTTTATCATCTGGATAAAAGCCTAAAAGAGAGCAAAATTCAGGAGAATTCTGTACAAGCTATGACAGAATTTACTAAAGCGGTATTTAAATTTGGATTCTATATGTGCCTTTACTTCAGCGAGAGTTATTTTCTTACTTCTGTTCATAGCGTTTCGCTACAACTTAATAAATTGTTATTGGATAACGATATAAAGAACTCCATGCTTAATTTCATGAGTGAATCTATAATTTATAGGAGAACAAATAAATTTTCTAAAAAATTCGAAATCTTAAGAAAAAATTACGTGTTATTTACGCTTTCTCTCCTCAGAAGTGGAATTCTTCATAGAAAGTACGAGTTTCAAGAGTTGTTGATATTTCTTAAAAATAAATTTAATGGTATGCCTTATCTTATCTCTTACCTTAAAAAAGCAAAAAACATATTTTATTCTACTAAAACAAATTAATTACGTTTTTATCTTCCCTTTGTTGACATGTTTAAATTCAGATTGATAAAGTTAAAAAAAAATAAATTATAAGATCTTATTCAACCTACAAAAATATAATACGATTTTAATGTTACTTATACTACTACAAATCAACGGGTTTCAAGTTCCCTCATTAATTATTTGGATATTAGCGTGGATTTTTCTCATAATTGGATTAGTAGCTTTGATTACTTTAGTCGTTTATACTAGATACGGCAGAGAAATATCCATTAAACTCTCTGTTATTTCGATTGGAATTTCTGCGGTATTGTTGGGTTTTTCTTTCCACTTCTTCCTAATTACATTTGGAATATAATTCTGTTTGGATTAATTGAGGATTGACCTTCTTTTAATACAAATACGCTTATAAATATTGTTATGAGTTAGCTCCTATCTCTTAAATATCAATATTTTATTTAATAAATATTTATAAAAGAAGGAGAATATGTTTTTCTTAATTTAAAAAATAAACATACTTAAATATTTAAGTGGAGCGTCAAAAATGTTATTTCAACTAGAAAGTACTTTATTGTTTATTCTATGGTTAATTTTAGCTACTGTCATTGTCGCAATAATCCTCTACATTTCGGTATTACTTATAGCATCAAAAACTAAAGCTTCTGATAAAAAATTTGTAATAGTCATCTTAGCTTTTATCTTTGTTTTGATATTACCAATAATTTTAGGTGCAATAAATCAAGTGCTAGGCGTAATAGGTGACTTAGTAGCTTTTAGTGGTTCAAACTATTTAACTCAGCTAACACCAATCATTGGATTTCTCATAATTTTAGTATTAACTAAATTTTTCATCAGTATTCCGTGGGATCAGGATGTATGGATATCTCTATTAACACTGTTTTTCCTGTTCCTTCTCTATACTATGATACCAGAGCTTTATAATTTCTTAGGGTTTGGACTTTAATATTTTTTTTTTTTTTTATAAAATCATAATTAAAGCTTCTTTGTTCAACCAATAAAATAGAGTAAAAAAAGATAATTTAGTTAAATTTTTTCTTTCAACTTGAGCCTAGGAGCTAATCCAAGAGACATCATTTCTTGGAGAAGCAGTTTGAACGCATACGAGCATACAACCTTAGATATAATCGTTCCTTCGCCACATACTGGACAATATCTCTTATCTCTGTTTCTATCATAAACAGCAAGAAGTCCACACTTCTCGCAAACTAAGACAACAGTTCTGTCGGATTCATCAAGAAGTCTCTCCTTTAACAACAAAGCAGATCCATGCCCTACTAAGCAATCCCTTTCCATCTCGCCAAATCGTAATCCACCTTCTCTTGCTCTACCTTCTGTTGGTTGTCTTGTTAATATTTGAACTGGCCCTCTCGCCCTAGCGTGGAGTTTATCAGCAACAAGGTGATATAATTTCTGATAATAAATCGGGGTGCAATAGATACCCGCTTCATATTTTTTACCCGTAATACCATTATACATTACTTCTCTACCGTTAAATTCAAATCCCGCATCAACCAATTGTTCTTGGAGTTTGGTGATATCTTTCCACTCGAAGGCAGTTGCGTTACCTAAAATACCAGTTGAACAAGCTATTTTACCACTAATACCTTCAAAAAGTTGTCCAAGAGTCATTCTTGAAGGCATTGCGTGAGGATTTACAATAATATCTGGAATAACGCCTTTGGATGTGAAGGGCATATCTTCAGCTGGTTGAACTAATCCAAGTACTCCTTTCTGCCCATGTCTGGAAGAAAATTTATCTCCTAATTCCGGAATGCGTAAATCTCTGACTTTAATTTTTACTAGTTTATTTCCATCAACAGTTTCTGAAATTATAACCGTGTCAACAATGCCTTTTTCGTTATGGCGCATGTTTTTTGATGTTTCCCGCCTGTTAGGTTGCATCAGTTCAAATTCTTCGTAAGATTTAATGAATCGTGGAGGGGAAGTTCTACCGATAAGGACATCACCGCCATTAACCGTAGTTTCAGGTTCGATAATACCATCTTCTTCAGAGAGTAATCTATAAGATTCAGCAGATTTAAACCCTCGTACGCCTCTCTCGGGTATCTCAAATTTATCTAATTCTCCTCCTGGATACTTTCTTTCCTCGGCGTCGTAAGTTCTAAAGAAGTGACTCCGAGCTAATCCTCGCTCGATAGAGGCTTTGTTAATTACTATAGCGTCTTCAATGTTGTAACCCTCAAAACTCATCATCCCAATTATGAAATTTTGTCCAGCAGGTCTACGATTAATGCCTATTATTTTCATAGGACTGGTTATAACGAGCGGTTGTTGTGGGTAATGAAGAGTATGACCCCGTGTATCAAGCCGTAGATGCATGTTTGCCGTGAATAGCCCTAAAGCTTGTTTAACCATTCCTGCTTCGTACGTGTTTCGTGGAGATTGGTTGTGTTCTGGAAACGGAATAATAGACGCGCAAATTCCTAAAATAGCTGCTGGGGAGATTTCTAAATGCGTGTGTTCGGCCGTAATATCTTCTTCAAACATCGCAATATAGGCGTTCTCTTCTTCTTCTGCGTCTAAGTATTCTATAACGCCTTTAAGAATTAAATCTGACCAATTATATTTCCCTTGCTTGATTTTTTCAATATCTTCCTTTTTTATCAATAATTCCTTATTTTTGACGATAAATAGGGGTCGCGTGGCTCGTCCAGCGTCACAATTAATTTGTACCTCTTTAGAATCGTGATAATACCCAATGTTAACGTGTACACCAATCTCACCTTTCCGCCTTTTTTCTCGAAGTTGATTTGTGAATGGATTATATTTTTGATGAATCCCAACTAGCTTTCCGTTAAGAAAAATGTTTACTTTTTCTCCTTTTACGCTTTTTACTTCACTTATCGGAATTACTCCGAGATCAAATAGTATATTTTCTATAATTCTTTCGTCTGCACCAACGGAAATTATTGAAGCAAGCCCAAGATTTTTAACTAGCCCACAATTTGGTCCTTCCGGCGTTTCTGCAGGACAAATCTTCCCCCACTGCGTAGGATGCAAATCTCTCGCTTCAAAATGGGGTTGACTTCTGCTTAATGGCGATATAACTCTCCTCAAATGGCTTAAAGTTCCTACATGGTTTGTTCGGTTTAATAATTGACTAACACCAGCTTTTCCTCCAACCCAGTTACCCGTTGCTAAAGCGTGCCTAATTCTTTCGGTAATTACGTCAGCTCTCACAGCAGTTTTAATATTAGGTGCTCGTCCTCGTACTGCGGTACGTTCTAATTGATATTTAATATCTTTTACTAGGTTTAAAAACGCAACTCTAAAAAGAGAAGTGAACAATTCTCCCGCTAATTTCAACCTTTTGTTAGCATAGTGGTCTTTATCATCGGGTTCTCGAAGCCCTAAGTTAAGTTCCATTACTTTTTGAGCCATTTGTCCTAAATAATACGCTTTTTTGATGCGGTCCTCTTCGGCATTTCCAATGTGAGGTAAAAGATACCGATCTAAAACTTGAAGCGCTCTCCGAATACGGTAGTCTTTTGTTTGACCAATTGCGACTCTTTTTCCTATGTAATCTAATGAGTTTTGTTGGGATTTTTCAGAGTCTTTTAAAACTTGGATTTCGGACGCAACGTCTATAACTGGTATTAATTCTTTTTGGATTTCTTCATTTTCCGAGATGGCCTCAAAAATTTCTCTGTCCGAGTGTAATCCTAAAGCACGCATTAATATTGCAAGGGGAATCTTCCCAGGCACCGAGGGAAAAGAAACTCGTAAATTACCATCTTTTTTTCTCTCAATAGTTACTGGTGCTCGAAATCCACTTCTCGTTGAAAAAACTTTTGCTTGATGCGTGGCACTCGAGCTTCGACTTGCCTCTTCTGCTAAAATTCTATTAGGAGCTAAATCTTCTTGAGTAACCAGTACGCGCTCTGTTCCATTAATGATAAAATATCCTCCTGGATCAAGGGGATCTTCTCCTCGATTAATTAACTCCTGTTCAGTTAGATTTTCCAAAGGGCATCGACAACTTTTTAGCATTATAGGAATCTTACCAATATAAATGTCTAATGTTTCTTCTGCCTCCTCCCTTTGAGTTCGTTCGTCTATAGTTATAGGAGTCATTTCTAGGATAATATCTGCTGCGTAACTTAACTCTCGAATCCTAGCCTCAATGGGTGTGATTTCCATAGTAGCACCATCTGCCTCTCTGACTTTTGGTACTCCTACTTTGATCTTCCCAAAAGTGATTTTGAAGCCCGGGATATCTGGTATTACCTCGCCAGATTCAGTGACGATACCTTGCATTTCGTCTTCAATAAAACTATTGTAAGAATCGAGATGCTGGCGAACTAAACCTTTTTCGTCAAATAAGCTTTTTAACACGACCCACTTGTCGCTATTGGATAATTTTTCAGAACTCAATTTTGATTAACCTATTCAAATATTAGTTTTAAATAAAAAGTTTTTCTACACTTTTTCCTTCTTGACATAGCGATAATAATCTATATTTTTTACTGTTGTGTGAGATTCTCTAACAATTTTTATGATGTCCCCTTCTTTTGCGCCAATTGCTATTGAAACCGGGTCTTTATCAAACATTTGGGGTAAATCAGAAATATTAATTTTATATTTCTGTAATAAAATCTGAGATTCTTCTTTCGTTAAAAGGTAATGTTTCGGGACTAGTTCATGGAGCAGAACATCTATTTTTCTTTTCTTTGTCAAAAAAAATCCTCTTTCCTCGCTAATTATTTCAAAAAATATTCTATTTCTAAAAAATTTTTCTATTTTTACGATTATTCTCTTAAATTTTTACATATACTTGCAGTGGTATCGGTATTTTGAAAGATGAAAACTTCAACATTCGTTTAAATTGATGTTAAACTGAAAATCCAATATCCAGATCTCTTAAAAGTCACATTTATTTCTTCATATAAATCTGAAAGATTTTGGATTAAATAATTGTAAATATAATTTGCTCCCATTTTTTTTCTCATTACAAATTGAAATTGTCCATTTCTTTTCAGAAACAATGGTATTTCTTTGCACAATGCGAGAAATTCTTTTCGCCCATTTCTTATTGGAGGATTCATATAGATAGCGTCAAATAGGATTTTTTTGTTTTGTAAAGGTTTAAAATAGCTACCATTCAGAACTATTATTTTACCTGATCTTTCGGATAAATTATACTTAATATTCTCCCTAGTGCACCAGAGTGCTCTTTTATTTGTATCGATTAAATGAACAGAGCTTTGTGGACTCAAGTACGCTAGAACTATCCCAATAGCCCCATAACCACATCCTAAATCAAGTAATTGTCCTCCTTTTTTAGGAATAGTCATATGTTCAATAAACACTTGTGTACCCAAATCTAACTTTTTATAGGAAAATATCCCCGTGATCGTTTTAAACAAGTATAAATGGCGTCGTAGGCTAACTGGAACAGTAAAGACTTTAACTCTAACGTCAGGAAATTGTGAGGAATAATGTTGGTTTTTTCTCTCCATGTCGTTGATCTTTTCCTATTTGGTTTTAATCTCGTTCCACCTTGGATATATGCCTCGTTCCATAAAAATTTTATTCGTTTCAGCAACAATTCCCGATTTTGCTTTATAAATTTTCATAGCGTCCATGTTGGCTGCACCAAAACCTATTAATTCTTTTTTGAGGGTCATATACACAATCTGCATGCCAGTTTGAATTCTTGCATCAACATAACACACTCCAGCAGAAGCTAAATCCGCTCCATGGCATAACGCATCAACGGCAGTATCTCTCACATAAATTTTAGGGAGGTGGGATACGATCTTCTCCATAGGAAAAACTACTTTTCTTAAATAAGAATCGTCACTTTCATTTCTATAAATAGTGTAAGCATCTTTTAGATTTTGCAGAGTTATTAAACTTTCATCTTCTCTGAAATGGCCCACCCTCGTTCGCCTTAGCTCTAACATATGAGCTCCCGAGCATAAAGCTTCGCCGATATCAAAACAAAATTTTCGAATATAAGTACCTGCTTCACATCCAACTTTAAACAAGATGTGGTTATTATTTATTTCTAGGACTTTAGCGTAGTAAATCTCTCTTACTCTTAATCTTCTCACAACTGAGGACTTAATTGGAGGTGTCTGATAAATTTTGCTCGTAAAAATTTTGAATACTTTTTCAATTTTTTTTAAATTTTCGGGTGCATGTAATAGCATAACTCCTACATATTCTTTCCCCGCATACAATAATGCCGATAGAACCCGAGTAGCTTTCCCAAGTGCACATGGTAATACTCCAGTAACTTTTGGATCTAACGTCCCCCCATGTCCTGCGTTATCAATCTCTATAATTTTACGAGCCCACGAAACTACTTCATGACTTGTGGGACCACTCGGTTTATCTAAATTTATAACTCCATATTTTAATAAGTCCTCTACCTTTCTCTTGTAAGGTTCACATCCATAATCTTCATTAGTAACATCTTGGGATTTTACGAGTAATTGTTCTGACTCATCAGAAGGCAACCTAAATTCTGAATTTTGCATGCGGATTAACTGTAAAGAGATATTATTACGAATAGTAATTCTTGGTGAAATTAATGTTTATCGATTGTTAGATTTAAACTAGAAAACAAAAAACGGCCACACATTTTTGATTTAAACTTTTTGTACTACGGGATTATAGAGATTTGCGGGCCATGTGGGAATTTCGCATTTGTACTACGCGGACAAACATATCGAACCCACGACCTTCAGGTTAAAAGCCTGCTGCGCTACCTGCCTGCGCTAATGGCCCAATTTTTAAGGCTAGTATTGAGATAAAATACAAAACTTGATAAAATACTATGTAAATAAAAATGCAATAGATTAAATCTATAATAATTTATAACTTTTTCTGTAATCATCTATGTAGTACCTTCCGTGAATGATTACCCTAATTTAACCTATTTGAAATGTTCATAGCCTTGATTTTTTAATACAAACCTTTTACCCTTCTTTAAAAAATAGATTTTCTCGTCAGAAATTGCCTTTCCCACTTTAAATAGCTTCCCTCCTTTAGATATAACTAACCTTTGAGCTTTAACAAAGTCATCGGGATCAATTGCAAATAAATGAATGAATTCCTCTCCCCCTTCAAATATCAATTTTTCTAACGATATAGAAAATTCTTTTGAGTATTCCCTAGCTTTTTCGTGGATCAAATTATCATTGAAATCAATTTCAAAACCCAAATTAGGATTAGATAAACTTAAGTCTTTCAAAGTTTTTGACAAGCCATCAGAAGAGTCTATACTAGCCTTAGCTAATTTATTATTTGCTAGAATATAAGCTTCTTTTCCCAAGTCGTTTGGTTCCAGAACACTATTTATTGCCCTATGGTACTTAGAGAAATCTTTAACGTTCGTATCTTTTTGTAAGAGGATATCAAAACCTACACCAGTTAAACCAAATTTGTTGTTTATTGCTAGTACATCCCCTGGTTTTATACCTTTCCTATAGATTATCTTCTCAGGATTCTTAAAACCAAACACAGTTGGGTTTATGATAATCTCTTTAGACGAATTCAGATCGCCCCCAAGATAATTAAGATTCCATTTATTCGAGTAATCGACAATACCTTCTATTAATCGTTTAAAATTTACGACAGGTAAATCATTAGGAAGCCCTAACGAAACTATAATACCTTCTGGTTTTACTCCCTTAACAACAAGATCACTAAGATTCATGAGAACAGACTTAAGTCCCATCTGATAGAAATTCATTTGTTTTGGAGCGTCAGTTGTAGCGTTAAACATGTCTGAGTTAAGAACAAGACATTCTCCTTCTTTTTGGTGTTTATATTTAAAAAAAAAAGAATCGTCTCTTCGTAACCTTTGACCTGTTTTGCCATAAATTACCTCATCTATTAATTCTATTAGTCTAGATTCACCGTAAAAACTAATATTTTCGTTCTGTTTCATTAGTAAAATTTTATAATTTTCTAAAATTTATAATTTTTATAATATATATATTAATTAGTTTGCCTTTGTGGCTTAGTCGTAGAGCAACTGATTCGTACAATCTTCGATTCGAATCATCAGTAGGCCGGGGGTTCAACTCCCCCCAAAGGCTCTAGTTAAAAGTCCTGAGTTACTATAAATTTTTTAATTATTTGTAAAGCAAGCATTTTGAAGGCATCTTCTATATTTTCTCCTGTTTTAGCGGAAGTTTCGAGATAAGTCAATGCCAAATTTTGCGCTAACGCCTCTCCTTCGTCGCGAGACACTACTCTCTTAGCCTCTAAATCTATTTTATTTCCCACTAAAATTAGTACAATATCAGGGGAAGCTTTTTTAATCTCACGATACCAATTTTTATCAATATTTTCGAAACTTGATCGATTAGTTACATCGTAAACTAGAATACCCGCTTCGGCGTTTGCTAAATACGATTGTCTAACGCGTTTAAACTGCGCTTGACCTGCTAAATCCCATATTATGAATCTTACCGTGCTTTCAAGTTCTTTAAACGTACACTCCTTTTTCATAATAGAAGTCCCAATAGTAGACTTATAATCAGTCGCAAACTCATTTTCAACGTACCTATGCACCATACTCGTTTTACCTACTGCGCCGTCACCTCCCAAAATTAACTTAAAGGCATATTCTCCTGATTTTATATTAACTTTTTGAAGTTGATCAAGTTTTCGCTGAACTTTGTTGCCACCACTCTCTGCAACTAATTTAGGTATAACGGGGCTTACAGTTCTACCGTCAAAAATTCTCGCGATCTTTTCAGCTGCCAAATAAGCGTAAGGGAAAACAGAATCAACACCTGATATAGCATCCAGAACAGTAACTAAAACTGCTTCAGGACCAGATTCGCAAAATATGAACCTATAATCTTCTGTATCGAATGTTCCCGTTCCAAAGGATCCTGAACTAAATTCTGCAGTAATTCTAGTTAAAACTGGTTCTACTAAAGCGCTTATTCCACTGATTATTTCTTCGTTAAGCGATCTTTCTGAAGTTCCTACTAAGGAATCCATGATCAATCCGTCTCTATTTACAACAAGGGCAGCAACTAAATTATCTCCAAGACTTTGCTTGTACCACTGTAGTAACGCAGATAATTTTTTTGTATCGACTGGCAATCTCTTATAACATCTTTTTTTAAGAATCAAATAGCACTACGATATTAATATGTAGATAGTCTTGCATAAAAATTTTTTTACTAAAAAAAGTAGGATTTAACTGGTTAGACGATAGTATCAACGAAGAAAACACCGGGAAGTTCACTCACCCTTAAAAATTGGTTTTCTCTTCTCTAAGAACGCATTAATACCTTCTTGAAAATCTCTAGTCCCAGCACAAATCTTTATCTTTTCAGATTCACTTCTTAAATGCGATATAAGATCGTTTTTATAGGAATTATTTAACAGATCTTTTATGTGTTGATAAGCGATTGTAGGACCTTGGCTTATTTTCAATGCAATTTTTTTTACTTCGCTTAAGAAATCTTTATCGTCTGAAATAATCGTTGATACTAACCCAAAAGTCTTTGCTTCTTTTGCTGTAATTGTTCGATTTAACAGAATCATTTCTGTTGCAAGGGATAAACCTACTAATTTTGGTAAATGATAAGATGTTGAAGAATCAGGTGACAATCCAATCCCCGCGAAAGCGGCTCCAAAATTTGCGCTATCGCTGCAGATTCTTATATCGCAGCTACAAGCGTAACCGAGAGACGCTCCAAAACATGAACCATTGATCGCCGCTAAAGAGGGGGCGCTCAAACCCTTCAATAATTTTATCCCCTCGTGTAATTTATCTGCAAATTCACCCATAAACTCTTGGGGTGCATTTGTTTCTTTAAAATCCTTTATATCGCCCCCCACCGAAAAGTTATCCCCCATTCCAGTAATAATCAGGCATTTTAACGATTTTAGCGATTTCAAATCTTTAATAGCTAAGCAGAATTCACTTACAAGTTTAAAATTAAACGCATTCAGTGATTTTGGTCGATTAAAATAAAGGGTTACGATCCCATTGGATTCGTTTAACGCAACTTTTATATTTTCGTACTTAATCATAAAAATCAATTCAAAAAAAATACTTAAATGAGAAAAGAATCTAAACAAATAAAATTTTTAACATTTCATTAATTTAGTTCGATTAAAACAAGTTTTATTTGTATTTAAATTTTATAAAGAAATAAAACACTTTCTACTCGTAATATCAAGCAGGAGTTGCCAAGCCTGGTCAACGGTGCTAGACCGAGGCTCTAGTCTCATAGGAGTTCGAGGGTTCGAATCCCTCCTCCTGCATTTCTTATTAAATTTGTAATTTACAACTGCATAGAACCAAAATTAATACAGGCAAATAACTTTTAAAGGATATATTTAAGTAGTCGGAAAGAATTTTTTAACTTAAATAAAAGCCTTGAAGAAACCGCAAATGAAATGAATATTCCAATAATTGTATCTGATAAAATCCTTGGATCTAAAACAGATCACAAATCTTTTCAATCATTTGCTAAAAAAACCAAATCATCATTTCAAGTTGCTAACTTTCATTCCGAAAAGGATTCTAAATTCATCCATTCCTCTAAAGATACTCCAGATAAATGCAACCCTGAAAGCTTGAATGGTTGTTTGGAAATCTGTTATGAAACAATAAGATCTATTGATTCAACGAATTTTTCTTCAAAAGAAATTAGATAACTTCTGTTGTTTTATCTTAGGATTATTCGTAAGACTTTCAACGTATTCTTTTATTAGTTCCATCCGTTGTATAGTATATGCGTCCAAATTAAAATCTCTGCTAAGTTTTAAAGCTTTGGGGATATATTTTTCAATTCCGCCTCGATTTACTGTCAGTATAACATTGCCTCCACATTTTAGGCACTTTCCCGCATTTGAGAGCGGTGGACGTCTAAATTTCTCATTACATTTCACGCACCTAAAAGTCTGTAAGGCATATTTTCTTAGGTTTCCCATTATATCGGGATTAAAGTGTGTTGTTAAAATCTTCTCAGCAACCTTTTTATCGTCGACTGCTTTTATAATTTTAGCTAGGTGCAGTTGTGCGTTTATTTTATCTTCCATACTTGCATAGGTCTTATATGCTGTAGTTGTAGGACCGTTGTTAATATCGTTAGTTGGTATGTTGAAACCTAAATTTTCGTATTGTGCTGATGTTCCTAACCGACTCTTCACTAAACTCATTTTCTTTTCTAACTCAAATGGCATAAGGTATTTCTGTGTTGCTATATAAAACTCTAGAGGATATTTAAACAATGTATCGATATTATGAGCTTCACTATCGACTTCATTAGGGTCTAATAAAGAGGATATCACTAAGGTAGCGTCCATTCTACCTCCTATTTTACTTGGTAAATAATACCTCGAGAAATTTAACAATGGATCTAAAAGAAGCATAATCCCATCTTCATCTCCATCGCAGTTTCTACGTTTCGCTGCGTGCCAAAAAGGGTGGGCATAAATCGATCGAGCGGGCGAAAAACCAATGATTCTTCCGATAATTCCCGCGCTAGTATGAGGGGCAAGTCCTACAGCTAAATGACCAATTAAATCTTCTCTCTTAGTAATATTGTAAAATTTGTCTAGATTATAGAATAATTCTAATTCATCGTCTATAAAGTTAGCAATTTTAATAAAATATTGAGCACAATCGTCTGAAAGGATGACATCCTGCACTTTAAGCTCTATGATCTGATTTTCGTTATTTAATTCGTTAGCTTTATAGTCAAACTCATATCCCAATTCGATTAACCTACTTACAGAAGTTGCAATTTCTTTGGGTTTGAAATGAGTTAATGGAATATCCGTAGCGTCATATCGAATTTCTGCGGTTTTATACACCATTAACCCATTTTTAGCTCGAAGAAATCCTTTCATTAGCGGCTCTGGGACTTTAAATTTATTTGTCAATCCTAAAATTCCTTTAAATTTGTCCGGTATAGACATATTTAATGAGTTGAGTATTGTTTTTGAATAATTTTCTATATTAAAAGAAGCCTCTTTAGAGAAGTTTAAAAAGCCTCCGCATTGCTGGCATTTTTCTTCGTTTTTACTGTAATATTTGTTACATTTTAGACACATTTTCTGAAATTCGGTATGAGATCCACATTTAGGGCATAGATTAAATGGAGTAACGGACGAACAATTCGGACATTTCTTTCTACATATATCAATTTTTATTCTTCCCAGCTTAATCGCCTTCTGTACCAATCTTGAATTACCAATTTTATCACCGAGAGGAAATAAGCTTTGAACACCTTTCATACTTTTTCTTTCAGACTTCTCAGGGCGTCCCATGCGAGTCCCCATATAATATGGGGCTTTATTTCTAATTTCAATAGGAGAAATGGTCGAAAAATAATTGAAGACATTGTCTTCATTTTTCATATCAACAAATTCCTTTTGGTATAAATTGAATATAGTTTCGTATATTTCTGTCGTTGCCTCATCAAGAATTAAGCAATCATCCTTAAGTTTATGCGGAATAAATGCTCTTTCTAGAATTTCCTTAATGGTAGTTCTATTTTTTAAATGTATTTTCTTAGTCTTATCATCATAGCCAGTAGTCAAAGCTTCTCTTAAAGT
>SOKP01000043.1 GCA_004375715.1 Promethearchaeota archaeon
TGAAGTGGTCCATCATACCACCACCTTCTTGAAATTCTTTTACTTCAGTATTATAACCTTCTACTGCCATTTGAAATGGTTCCATCTTTCTCTTAGTAATGAAATTTAAAAAGTATAGCCAGCATATAACTAACGCAGAAGAACTCGCAACACCTGCATTAATCGGGATGTCCCCCGTGATTTTGATTTTGTATCCTTTATTAAATCTGAAGTTTTTCCGAATGAACTGATTATAACCACTTATTAGGTAATCTCTCTTTGATGTATAATTCAGTTCCTCGTTATTAAGTGGAATTTCCATGAACTGATTTAAGTTAGGTAAACTAATTTCGAATCTCTTTGCAGATATTCTCTCTGCTTCCAAATAAATGTACTTAGATATAGCCATTGAAATAATAGGGTAATCTAAATAATCTTGATGTTCACCAAAAAGACAGATCCTTCCTGGAGATTTTATCCTTATCATTTTATCCTATTAATGAGAGTTGAGGAATCGTAAATATTTTTCAAATTCTAAATAATTATATTTCCTTATAAGATAAAGATATCAATATTTTTTTTATATTACTAGGATATTACTTTTTTTTTTCTTCTTTGGATATTAAGATTAAATTGGTACCAAAGTTGGAGATTTTTATTTGAGTTTTTATAACTATCTGAATAGTGAAAGACGAGTTTAATTTATGATTCATGATTTCTTGATTATTAAGGATGGATTACCGCTATTATTTAAGAATTTTTCTATAGCTAAAAATATTTTCTCAGAAGCAGATTCATTGCTTATGGTATCCGGGTTTTTTTCAGCACTGAACTCTTTTTCTGACTCTTTTGAGGATTTAGGAACAATTAGCGAATTGAAATTATCTAATAATGATTTAAAATTATCGTTTTTCAAGGACTCAAGTATTCCAAATTTAATTTACATTGCCACATACGATGAAAAATCTAAACCTGTAAATGTATTAAGGATTTTAAGGAAGCTTTCTCGAACGTTTATACTAAAATTTAGCATTGATGCAATATTGAATTGGAAAGGTAATACTAATGCATTCAAATCCTTTGAGAATATCTTAGAGACTTTTGTAGAAGAAGAATTGAATGAAAGCGATACAGAGTTCAAGGAAAGAGTTGTGGAGTTATTTAAAAACGTAGAAGAGAGATTAAATGAAGAATCCAACTTACAAGCTCTAAGAAGTAAGTTAGATCCTCCACCTAACTTACCTCCTTATTGTAATCAGATTCCTCGATTCACAACGCTAAAAAAAATTAATCCCAAATATTACTTAACAGGTGAAACATCACATAAAGTATTTTATCAAATCGATGGGCAAAAATCTATAAGACAGATAACGGAAAAATTGGATTTAAAGCATGTGCAAGTCTACAACATATGTAAGAATCTTGTGAAATTGGGCTTCATTGGGTTACGCTAAATCCAAATCTAAGATGAATAATTATAAATATCAAAAATCCAAGCTCGCCCCCCAGCTTTTTCAATAGCTCGAGCAACTTCTTCCTCTTTTCCTGGAGCAATCGCGAGCATACAGCCTCCGCCACCCGCACCTATTTGTTTTGCCCCAAGAGCACCAGCGTTTTTAGAAGCCAAACATAGTTTTAGAATTTTATCTGTTGCGGTTCCTAATAAAACTTCCTGCTTTTGTTGTATATCCATAAGTTCTCCAATTTTTTTAAAATTTTTCGTCAACAAAGCTTTTTTTCCTTGATAAACACAATTTTCAATGACGTTAAATGCTTCCAATGTTTCAATGTCTTTCACTTTAATTTTGTTTTTGATCCGATTTAATATTGATGCGGCTTTTCGTTCCTCCATCGAATCTCCTACAACGATAGGAAGAAAATTGACTTCTAGTTGCTCAACTTTAGGATTTTCGTCAGTATGAATAAAAGTAATCCCCCCGTGAGCAATGCTATATTGATCCATTCTCCCACATTGTATCCCTAAATCGTTATTTTCTCCTAAATACGCAAGTTCAGCAATTTCCTTATTAGAAAGTTTTAAAGAAAAAGCTTTGCTCATAACTTTTAGAAAACCTACCGATATTGCGGCAGATGTAGATAACCCCACACCAATAGGAATATCAGATTCAACTTCAAGATAAAATCCGTGGGTAATATTATTTTTCAACCTTTCATACAAAACGCTCCAATAAGCAAGATCAATATTTCTTGGAGGTGGATCTTGTAAATTGAACTTGATTCTCTCATTCGTATCGCAGCTATAGAATTCAATTGTATCATCTGAACGCGGTTTATAATTAAATCTCATCATTAAATTAATTGCCATAGCTATAACTGGTTTTCCTAGTAGATCGACTTTATCCCCCATAATACAAATGCGACCAGGGATTTCTAGAGAAATTTCTTTATTCATATCTAAAACTTACTTAAGTTTACTAAGTATCGATGGATTTATAAAATTAGAATATTAAATACGTTCTTAAAATGTTTAATCAATAGAAATTAGCCTTGAACTCTTTTTTGGTGCTGTTTTTTCCTTTTTTTCTCTCGATCTTTAATTTCAGCTTCCAATTCAGCATCGCTTTTGCCTTCAAATTTAAAGGTTCCAACAATTTTGCTTTCTTCTTTATCTCCTTTTTTACTTATTTTTTCGAAAGATATCGAAACCGGTTTATCTTGACTTAAAGCTAAATTAATGAAGTTTATAAACCCTAAATGTTTACTTGGAGCTATGTTGAATTTAAGGTATACATCTTTGTTTTTTTTGGTTGTAGTTTTAAGAATTAATTTTAATCTCAATTATTTCACAAAAATTTTTCTATAATCTTTTTATTAAGCTATTTAAAATTATTATATTAAAAAAATTTTTCTTTAATCTTTTTATTTGCTATTTAAAATCATTATATTTAAAAAAAAAAAGCGAATATATAGGGTATGGCATCAAAATTTCGACTGCGCAGAATTTTCAAACGATTAGTTAAAAAGGTTGCACATCTCTTATGTAAAGTGGGTTTAAGTCCAAATTTAGCTACGATTATTATGCTCAGTTTTTCTATCATAAGTTTCATTCTTCTTGTTTTCTTATCTAATTTGCTTTTATTTTCAATATTTGTCTTCGCAACTGGCTTTTTTGATGGAGTTGATGGAGCAATCGCAAGGGAACAAGAACGGGTAACGAAATTTGGAGGATTTTTTGATTCTTTAATGGATAGAATAAGTGAATTCGTAATTTTTTTAGCGCTTTTGATTTATAGCTGGAATAGCGTTTTATGGAGTATTTTTGATATGAAAATAATCATCCTAATATCATTTCTTAGCTCGATTATGATAAGTTATATAAGAGCAAGAGCGGAAGTATTTTTTAAAGGTGATTTTGATTTTGGTTTGATGGCAAGATCCGAAAGATTATTTTATCTAGTGGTAACGATGTTGGTAGCGAATTTTATAGATTATGTAAACGAGTTTTTATTCGTTTTCATGCTTTTAGTATTAGCCACAGCTTTTTTTAGATTTTTTAAAATTAAAAATCTTATAAAAGAATACGAGAATAAGAAGTAATGTTATTTAACTCTCTTCATTCTCTTACTAAGCTAAGCTGGATTTTAGTTGCTAAAATTTAGTTCAATAATTAATTTATCTCCATCTTTAAGGTTAAAATAATCTCTTAAATAAGGATTAGCCAAGATTTCAATTGTATTTTTTTCGTGATGGGTTCTTTGTATATCAAGTATTGCAGCCTTAATTTTTTTCTCTGGATTATCTAAGCGAGATATAACACATTCATAACAATGGACGCTTCCATAAGTCCGCTCTGAGTTTTCGTCTTTAAATCCCGAAATAATTACGGGTTTAATATATTTAAGTTTTTCTCTTAATAAATCGATATTAGTATCGTTTAATTCTAAATTCAATGTGCCCTTAAATGGTAAAAAGCCTAATTTATCTTGAAATTGTTCAAAGTATCCTTTAATTGCAACATAGTAAGCACCTTCTTTTATTCCACTCTGAACAGAACCTAGTATAACAATGCTTCCAAGAATTTCCTTTAAATTTTTATACATTAAGAGCATTATATCGCTACCTTCTCTCGTAACGACAATTTTTTGGATTTTTTTCTCAGTCTTTCTTTTAATCCACCCAAGGTTCTCCAGATCGCTAATTCTTCTCGAAGCAGTTTGCTGACTCAAGTTTAAAAGTTTCCCAAACTCTACACTGCTAATAGTAATTGTTTGTCTATATTCTATATGCTTACAAAGTTGATAGAGAGCAAACCAATTAGCGTAGTTTTCAGGTGATATCTCTCCCTTATTTGACATAGCCTCACTAAAGTTTTTAATTCTTATATTGTTCAAATATTTTTTTTTTAATTAAGCTAGATGAGTGAAGAGTATATTTCTCAAAGTATGTATCCAACCTTTTTACTTCAATATTACTTAAACCTTTTTTTCCTAATTCTAGTTTCAAAGTTTCAAGATCATATTTTTGGTCTGGACCTAAAAGGATAATATTGGGGTTAATCTCTTCAACAGTTTTGAGAGTATCGTTGTCAGATCGCCCCAATCTTGCTTCTTTTACATTTTTTATGCTCTTGATAACTTCTAACCTTTGGTCTTCTGGAATTATAGGTGTTTCTCCAGAATATAATTTTCTATTCATATCAGTAGCAACAATTACATATACATCACCCATTTTAGCAGCTTCATTGATTAGATATAAGTGTCCAGGGTGAATTATATCGAATGTACCAGCAACTAAGACTTTCTTTGCGATTTTTTTTCAGCTCATTTACATTTTATATTATACTAAAAATTATTTACCAGAGATATGAAAAATTGTATATTTATTATGCAATTGTAGACTTTTAGCGATTTTTTTCACTTTTTTCTATACAACTTTTTAGATCATTCATTTGAAGCGAAATAGATACATCTCCTCTAGTTTTTTCAATGATATTTCTCGCTTGATCTATCTTGTGTCTTAAATCTTTTGTCAAACCGGCAGGAAAGTCGATCGAAAATAATTGAGTGTATATATCATCCATACATTCTAATATGTAGTTCAGATCATCTACGATTGAATTCCTTATATTGTCCAATGCATATCTTCTTAATTCCCCAATTACATCAGCCAGACCTAAAGCATAGTTTATTGGATCGATATTCAAATCACTGGGTAATGGAAGAGGTTCTTTTGATATGACAGCATAAAACGCTATAGCTTCTGTATACTCTTGCTCTGGAGTTTTTAAATACTTTAATAAGACACCAGGATTATTGTTTACCAAAAGTAGCATATCTTTATGGATTTTTTGAATATTTAAAACTTTCTCATGATATTGACGGTATTCCTTTCTATGAATATTTTTAATTGCAATACTACAATTACGGATTATAATACGAGATAATTTAAGTAAGCTTTCTCTATCTTTATCTAGCTTTTCTAAAGTTTCATTTAGTTCCGCAAAAATCTTATTAAGCTTCATACTTATGATTAAATATTTTAGTAATAATTAATTTCAATTTTAAATATATTAATTATCAAAAGGAAGAAAAATATTTAGGATTTTTGATATAATCATGAAAATTTTATTAATCCACTCTGATGGGGTAGAAGTTATAAAAAATAAAGTAGCCACAAGCAATCCACAAGATTTTCCCGAAGATGTAATTAAAATGGAGGGCTTAATTTTAGTAGCTTATGTATCTGTAGAAGATCAAGATACTTACGATACGGATTTGATTTCAAAACAAGGTGCTCAAGTGATAGAGGACGCTATAACCCAAATAACGAATTTTCCCGAAATTATTAGACGGAAAAACGAGGAGATAAGAGAATATAACAAAAAGATTGAAAGTAACCAAATTAAAGGAAAACCAAGAAAACTTCTTGAATTAATAAAAGAAAGGGGTACTTATAGGGTTGATCAAGTATTAGTTTACCCTTGGGCGCATTTAAGCAAATTTCTTAG
>SOKP01000313.1 GCA_004375715.1 Promethearchaeota archaeon
TAATTCTTCATCAAAGACCTCTTCTTCTTCGGAAATACTATTATCTTTAGGTTCTAGATCAGAAATTTCAATAACTTCATTTTTATCCTCAATTTCACCATCTGCTGATTCAAACTTAGCAAATCTTAAATGTTCTTTGTAGATTTTACCTTTAGTATGATTTCTTTTACATTCTTCACAGAAATAAGGTTCTATTGCTCCAGATTGACTTTGATTATTAGTTTCGCTAGCTTTAGCCATAATACATCACATTTCTTTTAATATTTCGTGTATTTTTTATAGTTTTTATTTATTAAAGTATAAGTATTGCAAATCTTATTTTAAAGGGAATAGACATCGAATTTTTTAGAATTCTAATGTAATTGCACATTAATAACTCAACTTCTAATAATTCAAAGATATGATTAGGCTGAGATGAAATTAAAAAATTACTGAAATAATATGAGAAAAGAGAATGTTTTATTCCAAAAAAAAGCAAACACAAAACATTTTTGTAGAAATCATTTCATTATTATTATTAATAAGCATATAATTGTAAAACTGCGAGTTAAAAATGAACTCTTATTTTGATTTTGAATATTACCCGAAGATTAATCCGAAAATTGTAGAAAGGCACGAGCAAATTATTATTTCTAATAGAGATAAATGGGAAAGCCCGTTTTTTACCGATACTACTTCGTATTTAGACTTAGCTAAAATTGAAGGCGTAGTAAAAGAATATACAAACGAAAAAATTAAAAATGTCATAGTTTTAGGGACTGGAGGTTCAGTTCAAACATTACTCGCCTTAAAACATTTAGCTAAAAAAAATCTGTACTATATTACGAGTTCTCGAGCTGTAGAATTAAAGCATTGCCTTGATACTACAAAACCAGAAGAGTCAATTGTAATTCCAATTTCAAGGGGTGGAGAAACTCTAGATGTAAATTCAACGATTGGCACATTTTTGAAAAAGGATTATAGTTTTTTAGGTCTTTCCTCAAAGGGTACGATGCATAATATCTTAAGCAAAATTGGGTGCCCGATTCTAGAAGTGCCCGATCTTTCCGGTCGTTTTGCGGGTTCAATTTCAAATGTTGGGATACTTCCTTCGCTTTTGCTTGGAATCAATGTCAACGAGTTTTTAAAGGGGTTAAATGATGGGTATAAGAAATTTATGCATTTCAATGAAAATCCGGCTCTCGAATTTTCGTCTTTCCTTTATGGGTTATATTTGAAAGGGTATAAAAATGTTTTTTCTATGCCGTATTCAATAACTCTTGAAGGTAGTGTAGGATTGTTTGTCCAAGAAATATCAGAGAGCACTGGAAAGGATGAGAAGGGCTTAATCGGAACTTATCAATCGGCTCCACTTTGCCAACACTCTGTTTTAGAGTATTTATTAGGTGGAACTAAAGGCGCTGTAATTCCTGTCTTATGGACGGTAGAAAATGAATCTGAAGATTTTCTATTATCGTCTTCCATAGATTATGTGAACAATAAGACTGCTCAGACAGTTGTAAATTATCAAGCTGACGCTACTTTTCAAGCTTTACTTGACCAGGTAGTACCTACAGCGAAAATATCTATTACCCAATCTGACGAATATTCTATCGGGATTTTAATTTCATTCATCCAATCATCGATCTATAACTTATGCTTACTATTAG
>SOKP01000206.1 GCA_004375715.1 Promethearchaeota archaeon
ATTCCGGGATAAAATATCATCACTTTCAAACCTTTTGGTATATAACTCTTCACGAGTTTTTTCGCTTGAAATTTAGATTTCTCATATTCCATAAAAAAATTCTCATTTTCAAATGATTCATCAACAGGTTCTGGAGGGGTCGGTCCGATAGCAGTAAAGGAACTAATATAAAATAATTTCAGATTATTTTTAAGAGCAATGTTAGCGATGTTTTCTGTCCCCTTAACATTAATATTATAATAAATTGATTTGTCTTTCGCCCATATCCCTGTATAAGCGGCAAGATGGTATATAGCATCTACTTTATTCACAGCTTTTTCCAAACTACTAATATCTTGGACATCACCAACAATATAATCAATATTATTAAGCTCCTTAAATGGGGTTGTATTACTACTCTCTCGTATCAGCAATTTTAGTTCATGTCCTAATTCGTGTAACTTTTTAACCAAATGTATACCAATAAATCCAGTTCCTCCAGTTATAAGTATACTCGCCATTATAAAAATAAGTAATTGTATATTCAATTCTCAAATAAAAGAGAATCATTAATTCTTGTTTTTAAAACTTTTAAAACAATTAATACTATTAAAATAAGAGAAGTTTTGGAAGTTTGACAAACATGAACAAATTTAAAATGAAATTTTATTGACCAATCCACGATATAATATATTTTAATTCTTCGGGAGAATTAATATCTGGGCATAAAAATTCCCACTTTCCTTCTATTCCAACCTCTTTTGCTGTTAGATCAAAGTGACAAATTGCAATCCCTATATCGATGTTAATGAATGTGTTATAAACTTTCTGCATTGAGTCCTTTGAAGATTTCACATAGAAATGAAAAATATCGCACCCTTTTTCTTTTAAAACTCTCCATGGTTGTTTGTTGCCCGCCGATGGAGCAAGTCGAACCATTTCCATCAAAATTTCATATCTACCAATTGCTTCTCGAGGAAGGGCTGTAGAGAATGTATTTTCAAAAAATATTTTACTCCAAGGAAATCGAGAATCAGCTTTTACGAATGCTCGTATGACTTTCTCTTTTTTGCGTCTAGTTTCGGTGGTGTGACCTATAGGCGTTATTGCGGGAACAATCTCGCTTTTTTGGCAATTAATTTTAGTAGAAAAAAGACTTTTATTAAAAGTTCCTCCCAGCCAACAAGTACCTAAATTCAAATCGGTGGCTGCTAAAATTATAGCCTCCAAGAGGTATCCGTAGTTTTCCTTATAATAATCGGACTTTTCAATCGCTCCCACTATGAACTCTTGAGCTCCCTTGATTAGTCCGTAAGTTCCTAGTTTTTTTCTTTCATTGGGAGCAAATTCTGGGACCCCTATTAGTTCGAATCGCGTTTTCCCTGCGAGGTTACTAAAAGGACTTTCAAAATCTTTAAAAGTTAAAATTTGAGTAACCTTCTTTTTCATATCATCTTCAAGTAATAGACCAGCGTAAGTTCTCCAAGATGATCGCTGCTTTATGATATCAATTATTGGTTTTGAAAAAGTCATTAGAATTCATAATTAACGTTATCATAAATATAATTTCAAAATAAGAAGTTATGATATTGAACTACGAATTTAATCTGGTAAAATTTGATTTATTTTTATCATAGTATGTTTTAGATATTGTTTCATGTAATGTCTTTCGCTATTACAATAATTTAACTTTTCATAGTTAGTTAAATTTTCATGATTGCTTAAGATAACATGGATATCTTCTACCATGGTTAAATATTCTTTTTTAGCAACATCACATTCTTGAACGAGTAAATTAATAGGATTACTTATGCTATAGGAGGTTTTTCCGGTATTAATATCTTCCTTACTTAAATTTATATTAGTCTCATTTTGGTAAATTGTTTCGAATGTATTTTCAACATCTTTGTTGTTAAGGAAACCCTTAGAAATGAGAATTCATCCCGGAGAATTTTCGATTTAAAGAAAATAAACCTAGATGAGTATTTAAAAAAAAAGCCTCAGTTAATTTATCATGAAATTAAGAAGTGTATTATTAAACATAAAAAAAAAAGATTTAATTATAGATACCTAGATTTTTGAACCACAATTTTCACAAAAATTACCTTCTGCAGATAATTGATGACCACAATACATACAGTATGCTTTTCCTTTCGTTTCTAATGGCTCAGTTAGTTGTTTTGGAGGAACAACATATTCTTCTGATTTTACGTAAGCAACTTTTTCACCAAGCATTATCTCTCCCGTTTCTGAGTTAAAACGGTAGCTAATAGCTCCTTTTTGACGCAGGTCGATAAGAACTTTAAGCACATCCCTAGGTTTAATTCCCACCTCAAGAGCTATATCTTCTAATTTATGAGTTCCTTGATTACTGCGATCTAAAATTGCAACTCTCACAGCTTTTTGGAATTTATTATTGGTGTAATACTGCTGAACACCTCCAAGAATTATAAAGAAGGCAGGAATGAAAAGCCAATAACCCCAAGAGCTAAGACCAATGAAGTTAACATTGAAAGCTAGAAAAAACAGGGATAATATTGCTACAAATAAGAATACAAATCCACATCCTAGCGTTTCAATTGCGGCTTCGTATTTTTTTTTGGAATAGTAACGATTTTTATAATTGTAACTTGACATAATTTCTAACCTTTTTTCAATAGTAGAAATTGCAAATAACGAGATGATTCATTTATTTAAAAAGATTTGGAGTCCAATTTATATGGATGCTAAAATATATTCCTTTTTTTTTTCTTTTTTCTACGAGAACAAACGATAAGATAAGTTTTATTAAGTAAGTAAAAATAGTTTTAAATTAATTTTTAGAATATATCGAAAGCCTTTCCCATCCAATAAACGACTAAATAGCTATTGGGTATTACTTGTGTTAATCCATTTCCTGTTGGATTACCCCCAGTACCAAAGAATTTGCTGTGTTCCCAAAGAAAGTGGTGAACGCCCATTTCTGAAATTGTTAAAGGAAGTGTGTATTGAGTATCTCTTGGATCGTCGAGATCGATTGTTTCTCCAACCCACGAAAAGAGAGTTCCATATATGTTATTTTCAAAGAATTCAGCCCACTTTGCTCTACTCGGATCTATCTCCATAGAGGCTATTGCGGGATTTACACTAGTTACTCTTGTTGAATTCGGTCTCACGGTTAAATTGTAGTTTCTTATCCCATTTCCCCATCCAGAAGTGTTAAATCTCCACAACTGATCTAAAACATCCCATTTTATAGTTTCGTCGTTATAGCTAGAATCTTCAAACAAAGCCGAATCTTCAATCATTGTCATAAAACTTAGGTGAATAATATTAAAAAAGGCGTTACGATGGTATCTCAGGAAACTATAGAATCCTTCCTCGAATCTCTTTATGTAATGGTGTTGAATTAGAGGATTATCTTCTAATATTATTAACGCGAACTCTACATCCATGCTAAAAGCTAGAGCATAGGTGTCGTACGCAGTATTGCTAGCTGATCCCATGTGACCATTGTGCATAGACATGATTTTTGTTGCGGCATAATGATAAAGCGATTCATATCTATCTGGATAAGCTGTAGCTCCTATGCGAAGTAATGCTAATTGCCACATACTTTCCCCTAATATCGGATTTAAATCTGATCCAACAGGTTCACCATTTCCACCCAATATAAGCCAATTTGTTTTGCGAAAACCCTCTATCATTTGAGCTGTCAATAACTTGATTCTTTCTACGCACCATCTGCTATCTTCATTGGCTTCAGGATCGATGAATTTTAACACGCTAGCGAATCCAAGATAATACCCTGCTAACTCATCACGAGATGTGTGTAGCCTAACTCTCCAATTTTTATAAATTCCGGTTCCATTAAAGTGTCGCGGATGATCTGCGAATAACCATTCGTGATATTTCCTATTTTCTGGAGCAGACACAAATCTTGCAGGCATTCCAGGGTAATCTGGGCCAATACCTCCGTTAGGAGCAGCAAGCATGTTACTGAATCCTGTAACACATTTTTTAACCATACGCGTTGCATTATTTAACTCATCCAAATCTTTGTTATCCAATGCGTATTTATAGCGTAAGCTTTGGGACACGAGTGTATAACCTAAATGCAAATTTCCATTATCGGTTCCATGGTAGCTCTGAACTTCGTTATACGATTCATTAGTGAATGTAATATCTATACTGATGTTAGTCGGAATGTGCCATTCTTCTAACAGATAATCAAATTTATCAGCCATTTGGTCTAAATAAGTTTGATTTGCTGTAATTTGATCTAAAGGGGTAAAAAAATTAGTATTAGGAGGTTCGAGGTTTAAAGTGAGCGAAGCGAGATCGTCGAGAATACTAAGACCAAAACCAATAAAACTAAAAAAGCTTATTACAGGGATCAAAAGCAGAAATGTTACCACGATATTTTTCTTTAAAAGATTTTTTCTCGTTCTTATTCGCATTTAGACCACTACTCTTTCACAATTGATATTAAATATCTTTAGTTTTTATTATGTATTTATTTTCACTTTTTTATTATTTAAATCTTTAAAAAATGAAGCCATGATGAATCGTCTCTTAATTGTTCATATATTTGCTTAACCCCTAAATCAACTCTAAATTGGTTTTTTCCCATTTTAACAACTCTTACTTTCCAATTATGTTCTTTTATCCCTTTTAGAAGAGCTTTAGGAACTTCTGTTTCACCTCTTTCGGAAAGTGAGAGATTTCTCAAAACATTGAATATGTTTTTAGAAAAAATGAATACGCCACAATTGTTAAAATTAGTCTTCGAGGTTCCGAGAGGTGGTTTTTCAATTATATTAGTACAAATATTGCCATCGCTATAAATTGCAGCGCCTAAGTAAGGATCCTCCGTGTAATTAGCGACTAAAATATAATCGTACTTTTCTTTTTGATGGATCTCAACCACATCTTTATATATCTTATAAGGCACTAAAATGTCTCCCCATGTTAAAAAAAAGTGATCATTAATAATAGAACTTTGGCAGAGCAATAAAGCTCCTCCAGTTCCATTTAACTTCTCTTGCTCTAAATATTTGATATTTATATTCCAATTCTTTCCACTTTGAAAATAGCTCGTTATTTGTTCTTTTCGATATCCAACCACAAAAATGAATTCTCGAAAACCAGCAAATATCAATCCATCTAAAATGTATTCTAAAAAAGGCTTACCGTGAAGTTCCAACATCGTTTTCTGATATTTATTAGTATAAGGTTGTAACCTCGTCCCTTGACCCGCACAGAGTATTATTGCTTTCAGTAGGTCTCAACTCCATAACTTGTTTTTATATTGTACGCTTTTCCTCCCGCTTTTTGAATAGCTTTCTTAAGAATCTGTTCACTATTGGGAAAAAGGGCAAACATTGTCCCACCAAACCCCGAACCGTTAATTTTACTGCCATAAGCTCCGGTTTCTATACACTCTTCAATAATTTTATTTATTTTACTTGTAGAAACTCCAATATTGTCCCTCAATTGCTCTTGATGCTGATTTAAGAGAGTTCCAAGCTTTTGATAGAACTCAAGATCAACACTTGGGCTAATTCCTTGTTTAACTGAAATAATGTGTTTTTCAATTAAATTTTTAGCTTTATTAGTAATATCCCGATTTATGATGTTTCCAATTATCTTCTTTTTATATTCTTCCTTTATACTGGACAAATAAGGTTCAATATCTTCTAATTTTGTGTAGAAGCGATTGAATTTTGGAAAAATCGAGCTTAAAATCTCAAATGCTTTTAAAGATGAAAATTTTGTTCTAATTAAGTCATCAACGGTTGCTTTCTTCTCCATAGAATTTCCTAAAACAAATCCATTAAGAGTGAGATCATATGTTTTTAATTGAGGTTTAGATTCCTTCGGTTTTAAAAAGATTAGGTTACCAAATACCGATGTGAAGTGGTCCATCATACCACCACCTTCTTGAAATTCTTTTACTTCAGTATTATA
>SOKP01000310.1 GCA_004375715.1 Promethearchaeota archaeon
ATTAATCGCTCGTCTTTGGAAATTTTGCTAGTATATGAATTCGGTGTTGGATTTAAAATTCTCTCTTGAATGATTTCATATAGATCTGATAATTTAAACTCTTTATTGCCAAAACAAGAATATCTCTGTAAGTGACATGCAACTCCCTCCTGACGAACATTAAATAATAACGCATCTTGATCGCAATCATATCTTACTTTATTTAGCATCTGATAATTTCCCGATGTTTCTCCTTTAATCCAAATTGATTTTCGAGAACGACTATAATAAATTCCTTTCTTTTGAATTAGGGCTTGAGTTAGAGAATCTTGAGAGGAAAAAGCAAGCATTAAAATCTGATTGTGTTCATCTTGAACAATAGTGGGGATTAAACACTCGAGTTTTTGAAAATCTAAAGCAGATTTAAAGATTTTGATCATTTCCTTCTCTTTAAACATCTCAGATGAACAAATGAATGGATTTACCCCCCTTTTTTCTAGTATTTCAGTAAATTTATTATTAGTATCAAGAAAAGTTACTGGATAATTAATAAAATCAGATATATAGTCTATTACTGCAAGAATGGTACTTTCATCAATAGTTAAACCTTCGTCATAATCGATCAAAAGTTCTGAGCAGTAGGGAACCACACGGTTAATTATCTCTTTTAATTCAGTTTTTAGATCAATTAAATTGCTATTGAGTAGCAAAGTTTTTCGTAGCGTAATTCTTGCTATGATGATCTTTTTTGATATTTTTTGACTGATATCGTCGATGGTTTTTTCAGGAATAATAATCCTTTTCACGCCCTTTCGCAAAACTGCTTTTATTGTTTCAATTGTAGGTGAGTTCATCACTAGATCGCATTCAGCAACCTCGCAAATTCTTTTTAAAAGGCTGTGAGACTCGATATTACTCAAGACTACGCTACCAAAATAATTTATTCTTTTAGCATAGTTAAATATACAATTCTCATCGATTTTTACCTGATTTTCATATGATGATTTAATTTTGCTAACATTTAATTCAAATTTTAACATAAATACATTTGCGATAAGTTATTTCTATTGTTGTTTAGTAATTGTGTATTCTCGTGGAATTATAAATCTTATTTCTAATTTTCAATTCAGATTAACTATTTTGAAAAATTTATAATTCAAACGAATCTTAAATATGATCAGATATTGTAATATTATTTCTCTAAGATATAGATGGTGTAGGTCTTATGGTAAAAGGAAATAAATATGGCACTCACAGAGTTATTGAGCCAAAAGGAGCGCTTCCTCAACCTGCGTTTAAAATTTCGAATGATATGACTATATTCGATAATGAAATATTACTAAATGTTGATTATTTGAACATCGATTCCGCAAGCTTTACTCAATTAAAGGAAGAAGCGGGAGGAGATGTGGAAAAAATAAAATCTAAAATCTTGGAAATTGTTCAAGAGCGGGGAAAAATGCAAAATCCAGTTACTGGTTCAGGTGGAATGCTAATAGGAAAAGTAGAAAAGATAGGTAATGACTTACAAGATAATATTGAATTACTCATAGGAGATAGAATTGCATCACTAGTCTCTCTCTCGTTAACTCCTCTCAAAATTGAAAAAATCTTAAAAATTAATCCAGATATAGATCGAGTTGAAATTGAGGGAAAAGCTATCCTTTTTGAAAGCGGAATTTACGCAAAATTACCAACAGATATGAAAGCCACTCTAGCATTAGCCGCACTTGATGTTGCTGGTGCTCCAGCGCAAGTAAAGAATCTCGTGAAAGAAGGCGATACAGTTCTAATTCTAGGTGCTACGGGCAAATCCGGCCTTATGTGTTCATATATGGCTAAAAAAATGGCTGGAAACAAAGGAAAAGTCATAGGACAGGCTAGAAACGAGACTCGAGCTAAATTTCTTAGAGATACCAATTTTTGTCACGAAGTTATTGTCGCGGATGTATTAAATCCGATAAATATCTTAGAAGAAACTATAAAAGTTAATGGTGGGAATGAAGTAGATATAACAATTAATTGTTTGAGCATCCCCAACTCAGAATTATCTTCTATCCTTCCTGTGAGAAATAGGGGTATCGTATATTTCTTTTCAATGGCTACTAGTTTCACTAAAGCAGCTTTGGGAGCTGAAGGAATAGGAAAAGATGTGACCATGATTATAGGTAATGGATATACTAAAAATCACGCGCAAATTACCTTAGATCTGTTGCGAGAATCTGAAACTCTCAGAAAAATCTTTGAGGAAAAATATGTAAAATAATTTCACAACCTATTTTTCAATCAATCTTCCAAGAGGATAAGACCCATGCTTCTTAACAGTATCAATCATTGCCTTAACATTTTCGTATTTACAGGTACTCAAAATATCTGAACCAGCACCTAAGATGAATCCACCACCTTTAGCAGCATCTTGAAGAGCTTGCTTGGTCGCTTCTATTGTAGTTTCTATTGAACCGTATGTTAAAACATAGGTGGCGGAAATATTACCAATCAGACAGATATCTGCCCCGTATTCTTCTTTGAGATGTTTTAACCTCATCCCCGATTCATACTCTAAAGGATCAATCCCATCTACTCCAGAATTAATAAGATATGGCATAGTTTCCGTAACATCTCCATCTGAATGAATCAGTAATTTAGCACCGTGCTTATGAGCATTTTTAGATAGTTCTTTGTAAACTGGTGTTACTATCTCATTCCAATATTTAGGATTATAAATTGTGCTTCCCTTTAGCGCCCAATCATCGCAGATAAATACCAAATCAATTTCTTTTTCAAAAAAACAGTTCTGCAATTCTTTTGTAATTCGTCCTAAAGCTTTAGCGAGCTCTTTAACTAAATTAAAGTGTTTCCGGATCATGTATGCAAATCTGTTTATCCCTATCATTGACCAAGACGCGAACGCAACAGAACCTCCAGTCGGAATCGTAACCAAACCTTTTTGGAGATACCTATCCCAAATTTTTTTAAAAGACTTAAAGTGAATATCTCCAGCAGGTTCCCATGTATTGATATAAGCGATCCATTCTTTCAGTAATTCTGGTGTCTTTAGAACCCCATCTCGATACCAGTCGCCTTCGTAATAGCTAGCCCATTCTGTGTAGGATTTTATATTATATTCTTTTAGAATTTCTTCTGGAACTTCAGGTCTTTTATGAGAGTGCGTTCTAATTCTATCGTAATGATACCAAATTGAATCAAATCCCATATGGATTGCTGCCTCATACATGATATGCTTAGAAAGATGTTTACTTTCATCAATACCCATTTTTTCTACAACTTTTTTTGTGAATGGGTAATCGAAGAATTGTGCCAAGGTGGGAACACGGTCGGGTTCTTCGTGCTCTAGAGTTTTAATTATACGCTCATGTACATTCATATCAATCATAACAAGTATTTTTCAATGAGAGAAATTAAATACATTAAATTTTATTTTGAATTAAATTTTGTGAGAAATGAGACGAATATGGACCTTAGAATATTTCTCCCTCAAACTCCTAAACTTTAACAAATAAAAAAAATTAGTTACGAGTAACTACTATTAGTAAATTAAGATTTCTGGTAACTATCATGAAAGTAAATAGGCGAATGGAACTATTTGGGAAAGTGAGCGATGAAGATTGGAACAACTGGAGTTGGCAATTTAGAAATAGAATTACTACTCTCGAAGACCTCAAAGAATTCATTCCGCTAACAAAGGAAGAAGATGATCCTAGTATTTTGGAAAAGATGAGAATGGCTATCACCCCTTATTATTTATCATTAATCGATCCACACGATCCATACGATCCCATTCGCAAACAAGCAATCCCTACAATCCATGAACTCCATAGGTCCACCGCTGATTTGGAAGATCCTCTTCATGAAGAGGTTGATAGTCCTACTCCCGGGTTAACTCATAGATATCCAGATCGAGTATTATTTTTAATTACGGAAAACTGTTCTATGTACTGTAGGCACTGTACTCGAAGAAGGTTTGCAGGTCATCACGATAAAGCACCTCCAAAGGATCAGATAGATAAATGTATAGATTATATACAAGAAACACCCTTAATTAGAGATGTCTTATTATCAGGAGGAGATGCGATGCTTATCTCAGATAAATTATTAGAGGACATCTTGATAAAACTAAAGGAAATTTCACATGTGGAAATCGTTCGGTTAGGTTCTAGAAGTCCGGTTGTTATGCCACAAAGAATAACTCCTGAATTATGCGAGATGCTTGAACAATATCATCCCGTATGGTTTAATACTCACTTCAACCATCCGAACGAAATCACTGAAGACTCTAAGAAAGCTTGTGAAATGTTAGCTAATGCTGGTATCCCTCTCGGAAACCAATCAGTCCTACTAAGAGGAGTAAATGATTGTATCCATGTTATGAAAAAACTAGTCCATGAATTAGTGAAAATTCGAGTTCGTCCATATTATATTTATCAATGCGATTTATCTGTAGGACTAGGACATTTTAGAACAAGCGTTGCACAAGGAATTGAAATTATCGAAGGTTTAAGAGGTCATACATCTGGCTTGTGCGTCCCTACCTTTGTTGTTGATGCTCCGGGTGGAGGAGGGAAAATTCCTGTAATGCCTGATTACACAATCTCGCAAGGAAATTCGAGAGTCGTCTTAAGGAATTTTGAGGGTGTAATTACGACATACGAGGAACCAACTAATTACATACCGGAATGTCATTGCGAAGATTGCGAAACACAAATAGGAGTTTCAGCATTATTAAGTGGTCAAAAGATGACTATTGAGCCAAACGATCTGGAAAGAAATTTAAGAAAGAAAAAACTTAGTATGTAAGAGTTTTTCTGCTTCTAAAACTAGAGAAAAAATATTTTAATTAACACATTTTAAAATCATACTATCTTTTAATTAATTGAAATATAGATGTTGTCTGGCAAAGAAGACTTTCCTACTCTTTTAATCAATGCCGTAAAGAAGTATAAAGTCATATCAATTATTGGTTTATCTAAAAATGTGAGCAAAACTACCACATTAAATCATATAATTAATTTATTAAGAGATAAGCATACAATTGGAGTCACTTCCATAGGTCGAGATGGAGAACCTTACGATGCGATTACAGACCTCCCAAAACCTAAGATTATAGTTGAAGAAGGATCAATCTTTGCGACAGCAGAAGATTCTTTAAAAAATAGCGATATAGAGGTCGAACTTATTAAACGCACTGATTTCACTACGCCACTCGGGATTATCAATATTTATAAAGCAAAAAATAAAGGATATGTTGAATTAGCTGGCCCTTCAATGAATAAACAATTAAAAAACTTATGTTATGACATGTTAAAGATAGGGTGCGATGTGATTTTTATTGATGGTGCATTTGATAGGAGATCATTCGCAACACCTCTTATTTCCAATGCTACAATATTATCCACGGGAGCGTCTGTATCCAGAAGCATGGAGAAGGTTATTGATCTAACTTCCCATATTTATGATTTATTTAGCTTAGAGATAGTTAAGGACGATAAAATCAGGAAAATCAGCAACGATATCATACTTACTGTTCAAGTAGGAATTATAAATGATGATCATTCGATTAATAAATTAGGAGAATCTACGGCTTTAGGATCGTCTAAAACAATTTTTAACCAGATAACTAAAGACGCTAAATATCTGGTAATAAAGGGAGCGATAACCGATAGCATTTTAGATGAATATGTAACCAATAAAAAAGTAAAGGGCTTAACTGTAATCGCCACCGATCCTACTAAATTATTTATTAGCAAGCAGGTTTTTTATAAATTTATAAAAAAAGGAGGACACTTAAAGGTGCTAGATCGAATTAATTTAATTGCAATTACTGTCAACCATACTTCACCACTTGGGTATGAATTTGAAAATAACCAGTTCATGGGGTTATTACAAGAGAGAATTAACATTCCTATATTCAATCTTGGTCCTTGTGACAA
>SOKP01000252.1 GCA_004375715.1 Promethearchaeota archaeon
TTATTCATTTTTTTCAAGTCTGAACAAGCTGCAGTGTGATCTATATGAAAATGAGTTAAGATACAGTGTTTAATATTTTTTGAATTTAGTCCTACTTTACTAATTTTATTAATCATATCAAGGCTCATTCCACAATCGATCAAAACTAGACCTTCTTTACTGTTAGTGTTTACTAGATAGACAGAACAGCCTGAATCGCCAACATGATATATATTTTTAACAATTTCTTTCATTTAACTTGTTCCTCATTAAAAACCCATATAAATTAAAAAAAAATAGAACTAATTTAGAAAATGGTTAATCTGATTTATTCTGTTTCCTGTAGAATCTAGTATAAAGAAATATCGTAACGATTGTAGCAGCACCGGTTGAAAAGAGAACATCTGAAGCATAGTGAGCACCAACGGCTATCCGAGAGAGTCCGACAAATAAACCCCATCCAATTACTAATACGGTAACTATTACTCTTAGTGGATCCTTAATTTTTCGGTCTTTAACAGCTATTAGTAGTGGTAAAAACATCCAACCCATTGCTGCATGTCCTGAAGGAAACGAACTACCACCTCCACTTATACCCGGTGGAAGAAACCAAGGAGTAAAATTAGTATGGCCAGGAAGATCAAGATTCCTAAAACGAACTCTTCCACATAAAATTTTAGTTATTTGGATGAATAATAAAGGATTTATAACTGCTAACAGAGCAATTACCCCAGAAATATTTCTATAATGTTTCCAGTCTTTATTCCAAGTGATAATCGTATAAATAAGCAGTGAAAAAATGAAGCTCCATCCCATGTTAACATATTTTTCATCATCTATAAATAGAACAAATAAAACCCCAACAACAGCTCCTACAAAACCTGGAATTTTTTGCATTTTTACATTTGTAAAAAGACTCCCGAGTAATGTTGTTAAGGCTATAGCAATTAACGCATAGCCCGGAACTTCGCCATAATCCGCCCCAAAGTTTCCCCAAATAGACGCTTCATCAACGACTGCTATTGAAATAGCCAAATCATAAAACCCAAATATTATACCAAGAATAACCCAAACTACAATAACAATCAGAAATAATTTTTTCACATTCAGCTTACTTGTGTTATCAGTCATTTTTCTTTCCGTGTTCATTTTTATTTTTAATATTAAACATTATGTTTTGTTTTATTAGAAATAATTTGTTTTTATATCGTTAAATAATCTCGTTTTTTCTAAAAAAATGGTTGAAATAATCGAATTACCCCTACTGAAATTAATTTTTAGAAAAAGATAAAAAATAATTATGATAGAATTTTAAATTAGATATTACTTAAAATTATAAAATGAATTGATAAGCATGGAAAAGAATGAGAACAATGATTCATCATCTTCTAAATTAAAAAAGTATATCAAAAACCTGTTTAATTTCTCGCAGTATAGCGTTAAGACTATTCTATTCATTATCTTATTTGTCGCATTAGTAGTGTTTTCCCTCTTCATCTTATATTATAATTATTTTGTTGATACAACATTCGTTTACATTATCATCGCTGAGTGGTTCGTTAACCCTATTTACGAATTACAATTTTGGGGGATATTCCTTTTTATTGGTGTAATGGCGATACAAGGGTTATTAGTTCCAATCCCATCAGAAATTGTTCTTTTGTCCACGGGGATGATCTGGGGCTGGTTATTTGGTGGAATCATGGGAATTTTTGGTTCAATGGCTGCCAGTTTATTGTGTTTCTATATAAGTAGGAAGGGAGGTAGGCCTTTAGCAAAAAAGTTTGTAGGAGAAAGTGGACTCGATTTTGCAGATAAAATGATTAAAAAATATGGTATTAAAGCAATAATTGTTTCCAGATTTATTCCTTTCATATCATTTGATGTAATTTCATACGCATCTGGATTAGTCGATATAGATGTTAAGAAATATTCAATTGGTACGTTGATAGGGTCAATTTTCCGAGCTTTCTTTTACTCCATATGGGGTGCTTTGCTAGGATTTACACCCCCTATCGATATTTCGGATGTCGGGAAAATCAAAGCTCAATCAGGTGTGTTTAATGCAATTTTGCTAGTAGTATTGGCAATTCTTTTTGTTATGTTTGTATTGTTTTATCTTATAAGTAAGCGTCACGAGAAAAAAAATCGATGAAATCGAGCTTCAAACTCAATTTTCTCTAATTTTTTTTAATCTTTGTCTTAACTTTGCTTCTATAAGTTTATATTGGTTGAGAATGAATTAGATTTAATAAAAATATAAACTCAAATGGATACATTCAAATGAAAAAAGAAAAATGTAGTAAAGCTGTAATAAAATATCTTAGTAATTTAGGTATCTTTCTTAGCATCATTTCACTTTCTCTAGCCATACTCTATTTCATCTTTCCAGTAAATTCCCTCTTATATGATATACTTGGTTATACTTTAATTGTTACGTGGTTTCTAAATGCAGCTCTTGTTTACTTTACAGATATTTATTTAAATAAAAATTTCCATATTGGAAAACGAATAAATAGAATCTCTTATTATTATCTTGCGTTATTTATTGCTAGTATTCTACTTATGGTCTTTGGCGTTATTTTCTCAGCTTTTATAATAAGTGGCATCCTTTTAGTTCTAGGGAATATTATGATAATTTCTGGTTTTCTAATAACTATCTTGTATGGATTTCATTTCTGTATCGTGATTTTTACAAACTTAAACAATAGAGGTGTATGGAATTTTGAATAAAGCTAAATCAGTAAAATATCTAAAGCATTTTTTAAGATTGTTATGCTATCTTACTTTTCTGGTTGGTATACTTTTTACGATCATTCTACTATTTCCAATGACTAACGCTTTATTCATGGCAATGTCCTATTTCGTTAGCCAAATCACAGGATTTCTCATGTTTCTTTATCTACCAACGACATTACTTCTTCTTAAGTTGACCCATAAAAAACGGTTTAAAAATTGGAAAAGGGGCTCAATATTGGTAATTGGATTGTTTCTCACAGGTTTAAATGCTTTGCCTTTAATATCAGTGCCAGTTTCAATTCAGACAGCAGAAACGGAATTCAACGTAGCGTATGGCGAAAATTGGAGATGCGACATTCCAAAGAGTGCTGAAAATTATTTCTTACCATCGCAGTTTAATCTTTATAATTACTTTTTGGGTTTCCCTCATAGAGACTGTAATGTTGAAACCGATGTTCTGTATTACGATGCTGATGGTATTCTTTTATATTTTGATGTATATTACCCAAAAGGCGTATATTCAGACTTACCCGGAAACGGTAGTGTTATCATAAAAATCCACGGTGGAGGCTGGACAGCTGGAGATAAATCCCTAGGAAATGTTCTCGTTCTAAATAAATATCTTGCCGCTCAAGGATATGTCGTTTTTGACATCCAATATGGGTTATTTGATTACGGAGGTTCTTCATTTATACCAACTCCAGATTATGTGAAGGGAAATTTTACCTTGCACGATATGGTATATCAAATTGGTACCTTTACTAAGCTCCTTGAAACGACATACGCCGATACATACAATGCTAATCTAAATTCGGTATTCATAATGGGTGGTTCGGCAGGTGGGCAATTAACCGGAGTAATTGGTTTGGGATATAATGATCCTTATTTCTCAGGTAATTTCAGCAATGCGCTAACCATAAAAGGAATTATTCCAATCTACCCTCCAGATTTTGCGCCTTCCTTTTTATTACCTGGAGATTCATCGTCAAATCCTTTAGCATTCGAAAAATTTACACCTAGCAATTTAGCAGACCCAAGCGACCCTTCAACACTAATCTTTCAAGGTTTAAGAGACGATTTAGTTTCTATAGATAATGCAGAAAGAATTAAAAGTTCATTAAACATCGAGGGAGTAAATTGTCTTGTTTTGACTTTCCCCTTTGCGGCACATGCTAGTGATCTTATTGTAGGAAACACTTATTCCCAAGTTTGGCTTTATTATATGGAGAGGTTTCTTTTCCTCGAACAATAATAATTCTCTTTTTTTTATATACCCCTGTTTAACTTATATAGATGTTATTGTGATACTATTTATTTTTTTTACGGCTATGACTTGTTCGTAAACTATGAGTAAAGAAGAAAAAAGATTTAAAAATAGTAAACTCAAAATTGATACAAGCCATACTTTGTCAAACATGTATAAAGATCTTAGCAACGCAATTAATTCAAATAATATCCAATCAATATGGGAACTCTCTAAAACTATAACCAGATATCACTTTAGACACGACGATTTGCTATAAAACAAATTAAAATTTTCATACATAATTTTTTAAAGACACATTTTACTAGGATCATAATTAAGTTGTATTAATCTTAATAATAAGAGAGGTATTTATTTTGTATTTATACAGCAGCGATTATGAAAATTTATTGAAGGAAAACATAATCAAGAATTTGGATTGGTTAGTCGAGGAATTTAATTTTTTGTTTGAGAGTAAGCATCAAAAGCATTGTCAAGATGATAAAACACTAGCTAATCAAATGATCACATGTTTTTCTAGAAGTCCTGATTTTACGGGTGATGAGAAACTGAATGAAATGCTTCTTAATACATTAAAGATTCTTAAAGATCTTTATCCTATACTCCTAACCTAAAACCTACATAAACTTTAACTATCTTTTCCTAATATTCACAATAGAATTTATAATTGAATTTCCTTATTTTATTATAATAAAAACAAATTCCCACAAATCACATATTTACCTTACATTACATAAATACCTCGTAATAATGGAAAGATTAATTATAATTCATTGGAACAAAAGCACTGGACCAATACCTATAATTCAATATCCTCCAGAAGGAGCCTATCCTCCTAAGGATATTTTTCTGAAAATATGGGCACAACACGAGTTAAATAAGGAAAATTCCTTAATAGAATTAGATTTTATTTTGGAAGAAAAAGATCGAACTGTTATATCAGTTATACAAGAATTCGAGGGGGAAATTTATTTTCTTGTCTTAATAATTAAGACTAAGAGTAAGGTTAGCGATGTAATATCCTCTGACATTCTAGCAGTGATAACAAAGAATTTATTAGAACTTGTCAACACAGATAAAATTAATAGAGCTGTTTCAGAAGCATTCAATACAATTAAAAACTACACTAAGTTAGAAGGACAGGATCTAATTTCATTTTTTCAAGAAAAAATTAAGTTCACGATACTACAAATTCTAAGGAATGGAGTTATTACTAAAAATGAGTTAAATAATATTCTCCGAAATGATTACGGATTTTCTACCATAAATATCGATTTACTATTGATCTCATTTCTTCGAGAAAATTTAATTCTAAAGAAATCTCTCCCCGGAACTAAGGAATGTTATTTCTTAATTAATGACTTATCGTATATGAGAATTCCTTCATATAATTTTCCAGATGATAAAATAGATGAAAAAATATCAAAGAAATTTAAGAAAGAACTTATAAAATTTTACACCAATTACAACTGTAGCCAAGAAATCGAGAGTAAATTAATTGTAAGTCTACTGATCGATATCGATGTTTATAACTTAATTAAAGCTCTAAGAAAAAGCGAGTTAACCGTAAATGACAGCCTTAACTTGCTAAATAATAGAGAAGATTTATTTGAAGAATTATTAGAAACAAAGATCATATTTGAAGCAAAAGGGGTTGTTTTTCTCTTTACCGATATCCGATTCGTTAAATACACGCCATTTTACCTAATTAAAATATTACCAATGCGCTATAAAAAAGGAGAAATCTCATTAGATCAATACTTACATCATCTAAAACTACTAATTAATCCTTTAAAGGAAAAATCGTCATTTTTAAATTATACTGTAATTTAATTTGCAAGGTTTTAAGCTTCATTCTTGTGCTCATTAAATCCGCTTTAAGTA
>SOKP01000053.1 GCA_004375715.1 Promethearchaeota archaeon
ATTTTGTGGAAGAAATATCACCAAATGTACTAAGGATTTTTAAAAAAAATTTGATCATAAGTTCTTATTATGATGTAAACGCAAATTAACTGAGTTTCTATCCCTTAGAATAATATTAAATAATTCACTTTTTCTTTATTCTCTGGATTTATATATAGATTTTGAAAGTTAATAATAGTGATGTTTATTACTAAATATCAGACATAAATTCAAAAATTTTCACAGATCCATCTTATCTAACCGGATTTAAAAGTAATTCCTTAAAAAAGCAATCGTTACAGGAACTAAAGTTAGATTTTAAGAAATTTGTATCGTTAAAACTAAGCGAATTAATTAAAAGCAATCAATTGGAGCTAATTAACTTAAAATCGCTGAAAAAATTCCCTACATTTAAAAAATGGTCTGTTAAAGTAATTTATATGCTGAGGCAAGAACTTTTAAAATGCAAAATATACAAAATTAACGACGCATCGTACGATATTCATGAACTTTCTAATAATTATTATGGAATAATGATACTTAACCACATTGAAAAAGCCTTTAGCTCTCAGATACTATCCAAATCACGGTCTAAATTTATTGTTTCTGGTAAAGGATTCGAGGATTTATTAGATAATTTTAAAGTGTTAAAATTAGACGCTCCAAGGGTAATAAAGAGCAAAATTAATAAATAATTTTTTTTAGAAATAGATTTTCAACCAACTCACGGTTTCCTTTATAAATTCCTGTAAAAATTTTTCTTCAAAATCGTGAGTTGCGTCTTGGACTTCTACTAACTTATGATTATTATCTTGAGGCATCATACTGAATGCTTTCGTAGTCAATTCCAAAGGGATTTTATCGTCTTTAGTACCTTGAACTATGAGAGTAGGGGGATATAATTTCTTTAACGCTGGTTTTACTCGGAATTGTCCCATATCTATCACAAAACTCATGTCAATTATTATAGGCTCAAATTCTCCTGATGAGGGGATTTCTACAGGGCCCTTAGCGATATCCTTAAACCAATCGGCCTGATCTCCTGTTGTGTGAAGCAATAAGAGAGGAGCCCAAAATATGTAAGTTATTATTCCAGGTAAGCTTGCTTTTAATAAGGTCTGACCGCCAAAAGAGAGCCCCAATACGGCAATTTTTGAATATCCCCGATTTTTAACCCATGCATAGACATTTTCTATATCAGTTGCTTGTTTTGATAAATTAACTGGCTCTCTTTCATTTTCACCCGAACCAGAAAAGTCGAATATGAGCACATCATAACCTTCTTTATTTAAAACTTTTGCTGTTTTAGGAAAGCGTCCCCACTCGTATTTATCTCCCGTGAAACCATGACACATAATTAAAATTGGTGGTTTGTCTATAGCGTTTTCTTCTAAAGCAAGATATAAGACTCCATGGAGTTTTTTTTTGTTCACAGTAGGGATTAAAACTCTTTTTTCTTCCATTTTTCTCTCTGACTTAGGTATATAACAAATTAGAAGTAAAGTTTCTAAAGTAGAATTGTTATTAAAACTTTTTTATCCAGATTAAGAAAACTTTGTTCCTTATTTTGGTGAAGAAGAAATCTTAAATAAATTGAATCCTTGTTAAACTAAATAATTAATAAGTATAACGTGTTTAGAAATGACAGAGCAATATGCAAATGTTAATGGAGTTAAGTTATGCTATGAAGTCTTTGGAGATGGCTACCCTTTATTTTTAATTCATGGATTTGGAGCGAAAAAGGAGTCGTGGATCGCTCAAATACCCGATTTATCAAACCATTTTAAAGTTATAGTATTAGATAATCGTGGAGCAGGAAAGTCAGACAGACCTGATTCAGAATATACGATGGAAATGTTCGCAGACGATATCAACGGTCTAATGGAGCACCTTGGAATTGAAAAAGCAAATATAGCGGGTTGGAGCCTCGGTGGAATGATCGTACAAAATTTTGTTCTTAAATACCCTGAAAGGGTAAATAAACTCATACTAATTAACACTAATTATGGATTCCCTGACGAGAGTGGCCCAGAAGTATATAAAAATATGCGGTTAGACGAGATAAAAATGAAAAAAGAGGATCCTGTTAAAGCATGGTGGTCAGGTGCTCGTTCTAGTTTCTACATTAAATTCAGGAAGCAGTTAGAGGCTGATCCTTCTAAAAAATGGTATGGTCTCTGGTCTGCAGAGGAATTGATAGAATTAAGTACTATAGACCCTCCAACAGAAAAAGATGTTAATTTGCAAGCTGGAGCATTAAAAACTCACAACACATTCGATAGATTAGATACTATAAAAAATCCAACGCTAATACTTGTTGCTTCTCACGATAGGTTAATGTCAAAATCATCAATGGAACAGATTCACGAAAAAATACCTAATAGTAAGCTTGTAGTAATTGATAAAGCGGGTCATAGCAGTCCTCTCTCGAAAGCTCCAGAAGTAAATCAGACAATAATTGATTTCTTAAAGGCTTAAAATTCTTTCTTTTTCTATTTTTTTCTTTAATGTCAAACAACACTCACCCGACAAAAATAACTTGGCTCTTTGAGCTTAATAGAAAGGTTTATCTTCGTTAAATCCTTATTTTATTTAATGCCAGCAAAACCTTCTGAAATTAAAAAAGCTACAATCCACACCTATTGGGATTCTAAAGAAGGATTGATCTGTCCCTTATGTTCTTCGCAACTTCAACATGAATTCAATAATGGAGGCAGGAAAATTATTACTTTAAAGGGTCCCGTATGGGTGGTGACTAATTATTATAGCTGTACTAATCCTAAGTGTGAAATGCACAAAGCTTTTCCGGCAGCATATCATTCTGCTATGCTTCGGAAGCGATTTTCCTTGGAAGTATGGGCAAAAGTAATACAACACCATTTCAAGCATCACATTAATTATTCCACCACCGTTGAACTCATGTGGGACGATTGGGACGTGTCAATTTCGAGGAACACGGTGAGAAGCATCTGTGAATTTTTTGAAATGGCAGGAAAGCAATATACAGACGAAAAAGTCCTAAAAGAGGTCCAACTAAGCGGAAAGATCGTTTTATCGCTTGACGGAGCCCAACCAGTTAAGCATGAGCCTTCTCTTTGGGTCTTTTCTGATCGCCTTACGGGAAATGTGCTCCTTGCACGGAACTTAGAATCTGCTCCCGCATCCGTATTATGTGCTGTATTTCGAGAAATTGAAACGCTCTATAATGTCCCCATCGTATCCATCATTTCTGACAAGCAAAGAAACATAGTAAATGGTGTTAAGCAATTCAAACCAGAAATCCCACATGCATATTGCCAATACCATTTTCTTAACCATATTACTGAGCCTATTGCTTCGAAAGATTCTCATCTCAAGAAAACTCTTCGAAAATTCGTAAGACAACTTTCAATTGTCCAGAACAGTAAACATGCCGATTCAAACGAGCTTTACAAGTTGTTTCTTCCCATTAGCGAGGAACTGAAATGTGCCATCTCCACACGTGGCGATCGATTCAATGTATTTCCGGGAATCGAAACCTATGCGAATTTGGAATATATTGTGTCGTGCTTGGAACAAATTAAGGAAATAGACCTCACTCCGAAAGTTTCTCGCACACTCAATGCTCTTCTTGCAGCGTTAAAGATTTTACTTAAAGAGAATCGTCATTTACAGGAGGAGATAACCTCATTGATACCTGATTTTCAGCAGATTCGTAAGATATTAGCCAAAAGGGGAAATAAATCTTTGCTTATTGAGAAAGAAGTGAAAAAATGGGTTTTTAAACTCCAGAATCGTTTAAAAAGGAGAAAACTGGAATATAATCCTCAGAACATCAAGTGGCGGCAACATTCTTTTATGTTAAGTCGTGAGGAAATATGGCAACAATGGATTCGGTTAGTAAATTCTTATAGTGATGGATTATACGAGGCTTACGATGTCGAAGAATTAGATTTTACCAATAACGCCAAGGAGCAGCTGTTTCACCGCAGCAAGCATCATTTCAAGGCTCTTTTGGGGCGTGAAAATGTCGCAAAAGCGTTTCTAAACCACGGAGGACTGCATGTCCAACTATTAGATATCGATTTTACGAAAGAAAATGTTACACGCGTATTGTTAGCGTGTGAAACCCCACTTATTGAAGCCCAAAGGAAAGAGTTTAACGCTCAATACGCAACAGTAAGACGTACGTGGAGAATCAGAGAAAAAGACACCGGTAACTTCACCCAATTTAAAGATAACTTAACTCAACTAGGGGGGACCTAATCTATTTTGTCGAGTGAGTGGGGTTTGACATTAAAGTTTTTTTTAAGAATGATTTAATGCGTTCAACTTACGATTAAATTTCTTTTTCTCTATGTTCCTCGTTGACATAAGAAGCGCTGGTAATGCGATTAATGAAACTACTATCCCTAACCAGTACGGTGGAAGCGTTTCAAGTATAAAAGGTCCAATTAGAGGCCCTATTATCTGAGCTACACTATCTAATGCGGAAGAAAGTCCATTAATTTTGCCTTGTTCCTGAGGAGATGCTGTTTGACTTATTTTACTATTCATAGGTCCTCGGGTTAGGGAGGCTGCAAAACTAATAAACATAAAAAGTATTACGAGGGAAATCACACTTGTACTATAACCATAAAGAAAAAATCCTACCAAAAATATAGCTAACCCTAATCGTATAGCATTACTTTCACCAAGTTTTTTTATTGTAGGCTTGAAAAGTGTAAATCTCACCCCTGCCCTAAAGACACCAGATATCATAAATATCATAGACATTTCAATTGGCTCGAGATGTAGAACGATAACACTAAAAAATGAGAGAGAAGTCATTATAATTGAAAAGGAAATTGTATGAAAAGCCCAAAGAGCTAACATGAAAAGAGCATTTTTATTCTGTCTTATTTTAATTGAAATCTCAGGTTTTTCTTCATGGTTTCGAGCTCTATCTTCTTTTGTCCAGGTTTCTTCCAACATAATTAGAGTAACTATAATCGTGATAATTGTTAATCCTGCGGCAAATAAGCCAGGTCCTAAAAGTCCGAACCATGTAAACAAAATTCCACCGATGGCAGGACCAATTAATGAAGCTAAAACATACGCAATTCCTACATTAGCCATTTGAATACCTCTATCTTTGGGTGGGACTTTATCGCTAATAATAGCTTTAGCGATAGGAAAATTTCCACCAAACATACCGTCAACCATACGCGCAATAAATAGCATCAACAAATTACCAGAAAAAGCGGTTAAAATAAATGCCAAAAATGTTCCAAATTGAGAGATTAATAAAAGTGGCCTTCTTCCATATTTGTCGCTGAGCTTTGCTAATATAGGCCCAAATACAAAACCAAACATAGCATTTACAGAGAAAATAAGCCCAATCATCGTTGGAGTCGTTTCGAAGAGTTTACTGAAATATCCCACCAGAGGTAAAAGTATCGTGAATCCCAAAACATCGATGAATATAGCAATCCATAAAGGTGCTAACATTTTGTATTTGAATATTTTTCTGTTGTTGTTCTCATTCATAAATTAATGACCTTAAATAATATTCAAGAAGAATAAGATAAAAATAAACTAAAACTCCCTAAACTTAACGATTAAAATAGATTATGACTAATAAACTATACTAAAAAGGAGATTGAGCATGATTTGAGTAGAATTACCTTTACGATTTATCCATTTCAATAATTTTATATGTTTATACCAGATGTTCTATTTAGCAATTTTAAAATTATATAATATCATTGTATTGATTTACAAAGAGTATGGATTTTCATAATTCGGAAGAGTTGTCCAACTTTTAAATTAAAAAATAAAATCGTAGTTAATGATGTCTGAAATTTATGAGAACTTTATGATCTTTGGACTAGAAAGTACCGGAGAAAAAGTAA
>SOKP01000009.1 GCA_004375715.1 Promethearchaeota archaeon
AATTTGGGTAGAAACGTGAATTTTGTCTAATTGAGGTTCTGAGTTCCAATCGCACTTGTTTTTGCTTTGAAATTGACAAAAATAGCACGTTCGAGGTAAATCTTCTTCAACCTTAGCGTGAAGGCACTCAATAGCTCTAAATTTGGATAGCTTTTCTAACACTTGAAGAGTTGATAGATCGTATAATTTGCTAATTAGGGTGTAGTAGCCAAATATTCCTTTCTTGTTAAAAGCGACCAAGCATTTTGAATCTATAATAGGCGAAATTACTTCTCGATACTTTTTTCCTAAAACAATTATAATCGTGTCGTAGGCTTTGTGTAATTCCACGAGTCGATAGAGACACTTGTCTTGCACTCGCTTGATGTCGGCTTTGGTGCTGATTTTTAGGTCGTACGGATCGACTAGATCGTTCATATTGAGTAAACCATACTTGCCCGACAATATTCTTTGGTCAAATTCGTGTAGTTCCGTGAATTTCCTTACCATACGAAATAGCTGTCCTGTATAAAATTCTTTGGCTGGGGCTGGTTGGGGTAGCTTACTCTGAGAACAGCCATTGATTACTAATACTTTGCGTAAAACCTCCATAATATAATTAAAATAGATGATTTCTTTATTAAATATCGTCTGGTTGATAATTTTCTGATTTGTGAGAAAGATATAGAAATACTCTTGAGAATAGAAAAATTTAAAGCATTGAAGAACTAGATATTGGGCTGAAAACACGCGATTTGGTTATAAAAAATTTCACAAGTTCACTGTTGGGGTAGATATATTTACAAAAAAAGTAGGTTATAAATTAAAAAAAAGATAATTAAGGTCATAGAAGCTTTATTTTTATTAAGTTTTTAAAAATATTAAGTCAGAAATGATTGATTAGAGAGGAAAGACTTATAAAAAATTCTGAAAACAAAATGTTGGATATAAAAGAAAAAAAAATAGACCCTGTTCCTAAAAAATGCGATGTATGCAACAGCGAAGAAATTAGATTTTGGGACGAAACTAACGAGGAAAAAATATATAAATGCCAAAATTGTAATCATTTCACAACTATCCCATTTACTATTGATAAGATAAGATTTTATTTCATATAAAGATTTGATGTAAATAAGAATATCAGGATTCTATTTCGATTTGATAGAAGAAATTATTTTTTCCCTCCTGAAGATTGCGGGTTAAAAAAATAGTCGATTCGCGAAGGTTTTTGAGGTCTATCAGGATTAATTTCTTTGGAAAAGTGGATGCTATAAATCTTTTTGTGGGATGCGTATAAGAGTTTGACGATTTCGAGGTTGTAAATGTTCTGTATCTCAGCGTATTGTTTTTTTCTGCGAAGCATTTTGAAGATCGGAATTGGTTCGACCTTACTGTAAGAGTTAAAATAGAACGGGTTGCAGTTGCTGTGAGGATCGTCTTCGTAATAACGGTTTCTTGAAGGGCAAAGGTAATAGTCTTCTAAAGCGTCGTTTACTCTTCTTCGACCGTAATTTCTGTAAAATACTTCAAGTTTCATATCGTAGTAATCTCGAAAATAAAAGTAATCCTTTTGCGTTAAATCAGCTTCTTTAATTTCCAACGAATTTTTTACTCCTGTGAAAAGTCCGGTGAGAAGTTTG
>SOKP01000222.1 GCA_004375715.1 Promethearchaeota archaeon
AAAAAAGGAAGGTGGACATTATCGGGATGTTGGGTACTCATACAGCGAGGTATTTTCATGTCCTTAAATAATTGAAATACATTTGATATTAAGATTAATTTAATAGTGAGGCAATATGAAATTTATCAATTAATTTTATTAATCAAAAATATAGCTTGTAAGTTTTAAATCGTCATGAAATTAAAATTTTAAGTTAAACTAAAGCTAGTAATAATCACTAACAAAATTCTAATTTCTTCCTTGTTCCTCAGATAGTATTTTATGGTTACAAATTAAAATAGTATTATCAGCAAAAATACAGACTTCTCACTAATGAAAAAAATAGCTTGGACAAGTCTTATTGCATCCATAATTATTAGCGGTTTAATTTTAAATATGGGAAATTTTCTTCAGAATTCTGAAGCTGATTATCAAGATTACCCCGTGGGTTCTTCAAGTTCAGATTTCTGGTCAAAAATTGTAAAAGAAGGAAGATTCTTCCCCTTGCCTTATTGTGAATTAGTTAATGGGTCATTATATGTTATTGGAATGTTAGAATTAGATGATGACCCCAGTAGATACATATATGTATCGAAATTTAATACATCAGGACATAAAGAGTGGGAATTCTCTGTTGATGTTGGTTATACTACCCGAATCTCTTATGTCTTTGATGATGATAATAATTTATTTATTTTAAAAAATGCATATTATTCTTCAGATAATGTATTACTTATTAAACTAAATTCTTCAGGAGCGCTTCTTTTTTTAAAAGAATTTAATTTAAACCTATATGATGCTTCTTTAGTTTTAGGTGAAAATAATTCAGTACTAATTGTTGATAAATTTTATGAACATCCTAATCCAGATAGATTTTTTATATTGAAATTTAATAACGATGGTCAATTTTTATGGAATATTACTTATTACAACGAATATGATTATAATTTTCCTTATATTTGGACAGATTTCGAACATAACATATACATTTATTTTAAAAACAATTCTCTCTATCACCTGGCTAAAATTAATGGTTCTGGGTCAATTTTGTGGCAAAAAAGTATAGGAGATAGACTTGAAAACTTAATAGTCGATTCTAATGATAATCTATATCTAATGGGAGGTAAGAATTACTCTACAGGGTATATTCTTAAATTAAACAGTATTGGAAATCAAGTTAGGGAGATTCTAATAGAAGATTTCTCATATTATGATGGAGAAATTTGGCTTAAGGATGACTTGTTTGTATTTAATAGCCGTTTTATGTCAATTTTATGTTACGATTTAAATCTAGATCAAAAATGGAACTTTTCATTATCTGATTATATTACTCCCCATTTTAGATTTTGGATCGATCTAGCTAAAGATTCACACGACAATGTTTATGTCGTCCAAAATGATAACTTAGCAAATATTAATTTAGTTAAAATTAGTAGTTCTGGTGAATTTCTTTCACTAATTTATTGGGGTGGGACTTCTGTTGAAGAAGTAGGATATTTGAATATAGATTTAGATAATAATATCTATTTTATATGTAATTACATATATCATAATGTTTGGAATAACCGGTATGAATACGCAGTATTAGTTAAGAACCCTGTAAATGGGGGTACTCATCCCGAACCTAGAAGGGATTTGGACGAACGCGACTATTTTCTCTTTAGCGTTGTAGGTATTTCATGTATAATTTCTCCAATAGTATTATTATCGATATTGAGAAGTAATAAGAAGCGAAATGGTTAATTTGTTTAAAAAATGATTACGGGCAAATAAGCTAAGAAACCAACGAGAAAAGAAAAAACATTCGCAAAAAAGGTCCTCAACAGTATAGATTTTGACGGTATTTCTACATCTACTACTCTCGTTAATTCAATTTTTAGAAGATAGGATTCGATGAACACCACTCCAATCTCTATGAGCAATACGTAAAGCCAAAAGAATTGCACAAAATATACAGAGAAAAAGTAGGCAAGGATTTGTGTTAGTGGAAAAGTCACGATATTAATTTTTAAAAATGTTCTATATTGGCTTTTCGGAACATCCTTAAAACTATTTTTTTTTAAAATCTTTGAGTTAAAATAAGCGTGCTCTACTCGTGCCCCCAAGAAAAACATGAGAATTAACAAGGGTACAGTAATAAAGGGGTTCTTAGTTGGCTCCAAAGGTGGGACCACAACAGGATTTCCATAAACATTCTGAGTAAATATAGAACACAAAGATACAAATATCACTATAACTAAAAAGATTGATTTCCTTTTCACAGTAATAATTTAGATATGGAAATTTTAATACTCTTTGGTTTTCAAGTATTTTACAATGAATGTATATGGGATAATCTAAACATTATTTAAACTATTACTCATTTTTTTGTGGCCTGAACTTCGATTAAAACTAATCATTTGTCGAGTAAGGATATCAAAGTCATATTGAATAAACATAGTTCTTTTTCGCATCATAGTTTCAATAAAGAAAAATCTAATAGAAAAAACGCCCTCCTTCCTGATAAATATTGGAACGGCGGTCCATTTTGCGAAATAATAATACGTATTACAGAGTGCCATCCCCTGTTCGAAAAAAACCATTTCCTCATCTGTTAAAATTGTTTTAGAGCTAAAAATCTCTTTATTTTTCGAAAAGTACGATTTTCTTACTATGCTTAAGGATAAAGTATTCTCTACAAGCTCCTTCTCAAAAATGACGAAAAAGAAAGGCAGGACTCCTGGGAAATACACCTGATTTTTATTTAGCTTTGAAGAAAACCATAATTTGGAACTTATTCGGTAGAAATAATAAATAAGAAAAAAGATCGTGTAAAAATCAATGAAAGACCTAAGGGCAATTATGTCTGCAGAAATACTGTAGATCAACATAGAAGTTATAAGAAAAATAAGTGAGTTCACCATCGTAAAAAAACTACCGGCTTTTTCGACGTGAAAACTTCGCTCTTTTCTAGAGATTGGAAACAAATAAGGAATTCTAGTAGTAGTAAGAAGGTCCATTGACACGTGCAAAGCATAAAATAATGATCCAATAATCCAAACTATAAGGAATGGTCTTTGTCTTAAAATAAAGAAAAATCCCCCAAATATACTCGCTACGATTATACCAATAATGTAGGAATGAGATCCTCCTCGATGGTCAAAGTAATTTGACTTAAAAATTCTTTTTAAAGGCATTAAGAATACGTCTAAATCAGGTAATACTGAGAAAAAAATAGCTATAACTAAAAAATCAAGCGTGACATCCCTCATGAAAAGGAGGTACATAAGGGCTCCAACAACTAAATGAGTGAATAAATCCATAATAATCTTATCTTGCTACGATTATATTAATAGTGCTATAAAAAAATAAAAGAATTTGAAACAATTCTATCATGATATGATATTACTTGTTCTTAAATCCTACGTACATCAAACCCAACCAACCGAAAGTGAAAGCAAAACCACCAATAGGGGCTAAAAATTCGATCCATTGAATTCCCGTAAAGACTATGAAATAAAGACTCCCGCTAAAGAGGATGATACCTGATAAAAATAACCATCCAGAGATATCTACCATTTTTAATTTAATGGTGTTTGCTAAAAGCGCTACGATTATTAAAGCAAACGCGTGATACATTTGATACCGTACAGCTTTTTGAAAAGTTAAAAGAATCGCAGAATCAGGGTGACCAACATCAATTAAATGTGCGCCATAAGCTCCCGCTAAAACTGCAAAGGCAGCGTTAAAAGCGCCAAGAATCAACCATAAATTTTTTTTATCCAATCTTAAAACGTCCTTTTTATAATAGTTATTACTAATAATCTGAGTATTTAAAAATATTTTATTATATTATATAACTGCTTCATTTTGCAAGGTGTCTTCTATTACTTTCTTAAAAACATCGTAGGGTTGAGCGCCTACTACGATTTTGTCTCCAATTATGAATGTTGGTACGCCATTTATTCCATACTTTCTTAATTCTTTAAGAGATTTCGTTAACTCTGATTTTGGCTCCTCACTGTTGATGTATTCAAGTATCCCGTTCCGGTTTAAACCAACTTTTTCTGCTAAACCTAATAACAAAGCCTGATCACCGATATCTTTACCATCCTTCCAATATGAATCGAAAACTAACTTGTGAAAATCGTCAAACTTACCGTTCTTCCTAGCAAATTCCGATAGATACAATGCTAGCCGTGAGTTTGGAAGCTTTTCAGAGAGTTTTAACGATATTCCGATATCATCCGCAAGTTTTTTTATATTTGCTTTCATCATATCTAAATACTCTTTAGGATAAGGCAAATTATTCAAATCCATGCCTTCTTTTGGTGTTTCAGGGTGAATTTCAAATGGTCTCCATTCAATCTCGAGATCGTAATTTTTTCTAAGTTGCTCTACGCGATAAAATCCTATATAACAAAATGGACAAATATAATCCGAAAAAACTGTAACTTTTAACTTTTTTTCTCTCATAAATCAAGGTTTAGAAGAGAAACCCCGCTTTTATAATTTACCGAATTAAAAAATACGGTGATTAAAGTGAATATCTATAAAAAAAAGTTTTATACGCAAATTCTATAATATTTTAAAATATCGTGGAAAAGTTTAAATAGGCTAAGTTAATATATTGTTATAACAATGGTCTCAAGTTATACTGCTACAAGAAGATTGACAAGGTTATTCATACCCTTAATTATTATTATCGTAGCAGTATTAATTAGATAAGCGAAGCAAATCCGCTTGATCTTTTTTTATACTTTTTCGCGGTTTTATTCGCTTGAAAAATTATATTTTTTTGAAAAGGTCGTTGGCTGGTTCTTTGCGCTTGAAGCTTGAGTAGATTGAAAATCACGAAAAATTCAAACGGAGAAAATTAAAATGGAAATGAAAAATCAAGTGAAAAATTACTTACAAACTAACGATATTGATATCGGATTTCAAGATTTAAATGACTTAGTAATAGATAAACAAAATTGTGTTTTTTGTGGGTCTTGCATCTCGCTATGTCCGCGAATTGGGATGAACGAAAATGAACCAGAGTTATTAGAATATGATCCGGAATGTTCCACTTGTTTTAGGTATTGTCCAAGAACATACTTTCCTACAGAAATGTTTGAAAAAGAATTGTTCAATGGTGATGCAAATAAAAGTTATTCAATTGGGCACTATCAAAAATTAGTTGCTGCAAAAACAAACGACGGAACTTTATTGAAGAAAGCCCAGAATGGAGGCGTCATTTCTTCATTATTAATTCACGCTCTTGATTCGGGATTGATAGATGGTGTTTTACTTACTGATAAAGATGATAATTGGTTTCCGAAGCCAGTAATAGCAAGAACTCCTGAGGAAATACTCTCTTGCGTAGGTTCTAAATATACGATTTCACCGACATTAATTACTTATAGAGAGGCTATTAGGGAGTTCAAATTAGAAAAGTTAGCATTTGTTGGCGTCCCTTGCCAAATCAACGCTGTAAGAAAATTACAATTGTCCTCTCCATTGTCTGAAGTATATGGTAAGTTTAAATTAATTATAGGCCTTTATTGTCGCTCAAATTATACCTATGATCTATTGAAAACTTACGTTCAAGGAGAGCTTGGAATTCCGTTAAGTACTGTAAAGAAATTCGATGTTTCGAACGGAGATTTTTATGTGTATAAGAAGGATGGGTCGGTTAAACAGGTTCCAATTAGAAAAACGAAAAAATACGCTTGGAGTAGTTGTCAGTTTTGCAAAGATTATAGTGCCGAACTTGCTGACATATCTGTTGGAAGCTCTGGGGCCTCTAGCAATGATTGGAATAGTGTTATATTGCGTACCGATATTGG
>SOKP01000076.1 GCA_004375715.1 Promethearchaeota archaeon
GAATTAGCTATTGGATATTTCACTAAATATGGGGATGGAGCTGCAGATTTTGAACCGCTGGCTTCTCTCTATAAACAAGAAGTTAGAAAGTTAGCAAAAATTTTGAGCGTTCCTGAAAGAATAATTACTAAGCCCCCTAGCGCAGGTCTCTGGGCAGGACAAACCGATGAAGGTGAGATAGGATTAACATACGATGTAATAGATGAAATCCTTTATAGAATTGATTATGATATTGATTTTGACGGTTTAAACGATAAAAATATTCAAAAAGTACGAGAATTGATGAGTTCAGCGAGACATAAGTTAAAGATGCCTTCAATGTTTAATGTAAGAGATTAGTTTGCTTTATAAACTGGAAATTAACCTTCTAATTTTATTAATGCGGGAAGTTATTTCATTCATTTTAGTTTTTAAACCGTTATTTTGCTTTTTAAACTCTGATTCTGGTATTGAACCTTTATTAAATCCTTTCTCTAAATCTTTAAAACTTCTTTCTAACGAATAACGTTTTCCTTCGAGAGCAATCAATTCTTGGTACAGAGTGTCTTTATCATCTGAAATATTGTCTAAATTTGGAGAATCAAAACTCGATTCCATACTAACATCTACTTTGTTAAAATCGATAAAAGGCATAACTTCTGACTCTTGTGTATCTTTACTGGCTTTTTTCTTCTTTTCTTCCTTCTTCTTGACTTCTACTTTAGCGGGTATCTCCGTAAGGCCAGTAATTTTTTTGGGTTTCACTGAACTCTTATTTCCCATAGAAGAAAATACGTTAAATAAGTCAGATCCGCTTGAAACAATTGATTCGCTTTCAATCTCCTCAATCCTCATAGCAGAAATTTTTGGTTTCTCGTTTAAGAATGGCATTACATCAGAGGTTTGTGAAGCGCGTATTTTTTCAGGCTCTTCAGTTATTAGTGATGTAATTTTCCTTTTTTCTGCTGCAAAGGGAATGTTTTCGATGTCTTCGATGTCTTCGGATTCTTCTATCACCATAGGGCTAATTTTTGGCTTTTTTTTAGGAATCGGTGTTAAATTTGGTTTATCCGAGCCTATTGGTTTTTCAATTGGTGCGAAAGGAATTGGAGTCAACTGTTCTTCCGAGGACTCTAAATTTACTTTTTGAGGTTCTAAATCAACCGAATTTTCTTCGGTTTTATCAGGCATTATTGGAGTTTTGGGAATTGATTGTTTTGAAGTTTGGGTAGGTTTTAACAGTTTCTTTATAACAGGAATCCTTATTTTAGGAGGAGCAAGTCTAACATTTTTGCTGGGAGTTATTTTGTGAACTTTCCGTTTGGTAGTTACACGACTAACCCTATCATCTTTTTTCTCCAACTCTTTTTTGAGGTCATCTATTTTACCCTTTAAGCTTTCTATTTCACCTTTGAACTGGTCTGAAACCATGCTAAATATGTCAGTTAAATCTATTTCTGAATCTCCATTTTTAGATTCAATTGTAGGTTCCTCAACAGTTTCTTGTTTTTGTTCTTTTTTTAATTTTGCATCATCCGGAATGTTTATTACGCTTTTTATAGTAGCTGGTAAGGTCGTTTCTGAAAACCAAAGGTCAAGAGTATCCCAATCATCCAATTTTTTAAGAATTTCCTCGATAGAAACTTTTTGTTCTGAGTCTGTACTATTATTTTTTAACTTGGTAAAATAATTAATAAGCTTGTCTTTTGCTTCAATTTCATCATCAGGCGTTGGCTGTCCTTCCGTAAGAAACGAAAAAAGTTCGCTTATTTCGCGTAAAGTATCATTAGAAAGTTCTTGGTCAGTCATAAAAGGCACGAGGTTAATATAATTTTAATTCTTAGCATTTCCTTGGTATTTAAGTATAAAAAAACTATACACTAATTTATTTTTATGTATTATATTTGCTATAAAGAATATAAACGTGTTATTTCAGAGAAATCACTCAATAGCACGGTTTTTTTGGTTTATTAAGCTTGAGCCGCTTTTAACGATGATTGGCGGATACTTCTTATACTAAGAACAGGTAAGAACTTAAATTTTATCTTCCAACATTTGTTATTTCCCGCACTAGGATATCAATTTTTTTATAGAAAAAGATCTACGATTGAAAGCCATTTTTTTTTTGTATCAGGATCATTTATGCTTTTATTTACCAGATTTTTCCCTTTTTTAAGATTTTCAATTCCTAACTCAAGATTTCCGAGTACTTTATAGCATATACCTAATTTGATATAAGTTTGGTAAATATACCAATCATGACTCCCTAAAACCATAGCTTTTACGAATTTTTTAGTCGCTTCTTTATATTCTTCAAAATACATTAAAATTTCACCATAAGTATCATAATAAATTCCCGTGTCAGGTTCATTTTCTACTAGTTTCTGAATTATGTTTATTGCTTCTTCTTTTCTATCTAAAAATTGTAGCCAATAGGCTTTATAACTAAGAAGATCATGATCTTTTGGGTATTTATGAATCAAATCATTAATTATCTCCAACCCACTTTCAACTTTTTTCATCTTTTTAAGGACTGAAGCTTTTTTAATTTTAACATCCTTTTCATTTTCGGGGAAAATTTCAAGGATTTCATCTAATAATTTTAAGGATAAATTATATTGGTTGAAATAAACCAAAATTCTAATTTTTGAATAGTGTAAATCAAGGTTCATAGAATCTGATTCAAGTTCGTTATCAATTTCTTTAATTTTTTCTTTATATTGATTTTCTAATCTATTCGAACCTTTAATTTGAAATATATCTGACATACTCTGCCAAATAATTCCTTCTAATTTATCATAAGTTTCTTTTAATTCCTTTTTAGTCTCAATTTTATAAGCTAGATATTTAATATATTCTGGTAAAAACTCTCTTAATGACACATTCAAATCTTTATTAAATAAGAATTCACAACTCTTGTTTGTGATATCATTTATAATGGATTTCATATCTATTGTAGGCACATTTGGCGTTGGTTTTGAAAAAAGCTTATTTAAATAAGAGACTTTAATAATTTTATTCTCGGTAATTACTCGAAGCATTTTTTCTAGTGTTCCCTCTGATTGAAAGTAATATTGTTCACCTGAAGGTTGCCTTAACTTAAAAAATCTTAATGGATATATTTTTCCTTCCGAAATTTCATCAATATAATAGTCAAGTGTAGTTTTCTTTATTTTATAGAGTTTTGAGAAATCTTCAGATGAAATAAAGTTTGGATAATGATCCGGATGATTAATTGAAAGAAAAAGTAAAATTTTATGAAAAACTTCCTCCTCTTTTAATATAGGTTTTACTTTTTCATAATCTAATTTTAAAATATTGTTAAGAAATCTAAACTGAATATCGTTATCATTAACATTATATTTTTCAAAGAAATGAATGGTTTTCTTAGTATTTTCTTCAATTCGTTTACCCTCCTCCTCTAAAATAGTTTGTCGATCTAAATCATAATTTTGAAGCATCCGCGAATATTCTGATTTACCTGCTCGAGTAATAATGTATTTTCTATCCTCTTTTTTTATAAACCCACTTTCAACTAATAAGCCTAAATTCTTTGACAACGAAGATTGATTTATGAACTGAGGATGTTCAAGGAAGTCAGACCTTTTACAGTAACTGTTATTGTAAACCATCCAAAGTATCCAGTGAGAGTAATTTCTTCCACTTTTTAAAATTACATCAGGAGGATAATTAAGTTTACTTACCTTTTTCCTAGCACCTGACAGCTCAAGAAATTCCTTTTTTCCCCCTGATGTAACCCTGTAATGCCCTCTGGTAAACTTTTCAACGAATCCCTTTCGTTTTAATGCCTCTAAATGTCTAGATAAAGTACCCGGAGGAATTTCAATTGGTTCTTGGCAAAAATCTGCCCATTTACACATTTCGTTATTATTCAACATCCATAGAATAATATGGTCATAATTCGGCTTATTCCACTTAGATGGGCTATAGATCTTTTCTGGAGGATAATTTATGTTTCCCATAATTTGAGAAAACTCAATTTTATTCTTCTAAATTATAGATCAGTAACTTTTCTATTTATATCTTTTTTATAGAACTTCCAATAAAGATCGAAACTATCGTGGAACTATCGGTAGCTCAATTATAAATGCAACAATATCTCAAGATTTAATTAATCATCGTAAAGATGATAAATTCAAATTAAATCTAAAAAAAAAGAGTTGATCAAAAAAAATGACCGAAATTAAAAAACTTACAAAAATCGTACTTATAGTGTATACTATAATTTTTTTCTTATTTGGGGTCATGCTTGTATTTTTATATGATATGGCCTTGAATCCTGAGGGTTGGACAAATCCCTATCTCCCAAGAATGTTTGGGGGAGTTAATTTCTTATCTGCCATTTTCGCAATTTTAATGCTTCGCAAAAAGGAATGGGAAGAAATTAAATTGACATTTGTGTATTTGTTAGGATTACTTATATCGACATTAATCATTGAAGCTACTGTACTAGCTACATTAGGCTCCACTTTTGGAGCTTTGATGATTCAAACAGGTTCAGGTACTATGATCTTAGAGTCTGTACTTTTAACGATTGGAATTGTCTCTTATATCAAACAGAGAAGCTAAACGCCATAAATTAAAAAATTTCTAATTAAATTTTTTTTCTTTTTATCTTTTATGTAAGTATTTAGAAACTAATGGTACTGAATCATTGATAATAGAGATCTTTCTTGAGAAAAAAAATAATTAGAACTATATTATTCCTTACATCAAACAAGAAAGATAAGTGTAATGAATGAAACTATTTTTAACTAAAAACTCTCTTATACAGAAGCCGAGATTAATGAATGAAAAATAACAAGGGTTAAACATTAAATTTAAAATTATATTTAGCTTAAATTATTCTTAGATATCTGAATATATGAAAAATGTCTCACTCTGAATTAAATCAATTATCACGAGCAGAAGAACTTTTTAATCAAGGTAACCTTGAAGAGGCTCTTGAAATACTAAATGATGAGAGCCATTTTGAGGGGCTTAGTCTTCAGCAAAAAAGTCATTTTCAGTTTCTTAAGGGGTTAAATCTCTTTTATTATAATAGAGGGGAAGATCTCATTAGTTTAGGCGAAACAATTTATAAAGAAGGTCAAAAATGTAATGATAACCTCCAATCTTTTGATGGATTATTTTTTATGATTACCGGATTTGCAATAGCTAGTAAATTTGAGGAAGCGTTCAAACTCTTTGAAGAAGCTGAATCATTCTTAAAGCATATTTCAAAATTATCTAAAGAAATTTTGACTCAAAGAAAAGCTCGTCTAAGTGTAGTAAAAGCTTTTGTTGGATTGCATGGTGATAAAGTAGATTTGGTTGAGAAGTCTTTAGTGTGGATCTTAGATTCACAAGAAAAATTCGATAAATCATTCGAAATCGTCTGGGCTAATCTTATAATGGCAAGTTATTTATTACGAGTAAAAAGCAAGTTTGATCTTTGTAGGGAGCACATTAAAAAAGCATTATCTCTTGCAAAGGAAATTAAATTTAATCACTTCTGGATTGCTCTGTGTCAACTCTATTATGGAGTATATTATGTATCTATTGGCGAAATGGATAAAAGCTTGAAATATAACATAAAGAGTTTAGAATTATTTAAAAAGATAAATAGTAGTTTTAATATTGCAATTCTATTAAATAATATTGGGGGTTTATATGGTGAAATGGGTGAATATAAACTTGCTGTGGAACATTTAGAGGAGAGTATAAATCTTTTAGAGCAGATTCCTCAAAGTTTTTTTTCTATTGAAGGCACTATTGAAAGTTTAATAACCTTAGCCGTTGAACA
>SOKP01000184.1 GCA_004375715.1 Promethearchaeota archaeon
TGCAGATCCACTAGAACTAGGACAAACGGTAACAATTCAAATTAATGCTATTGATTCATCTGGTATCAGTCACGTGCTAATAGAACTTGATGGCGTGAATTATACTATGGCATTTATAGGTGGCAACACATGGGAATATAATAGTTGGACGCCTAGTACTACGGGATTGAAATTGTATACAATTTACGCAAATGACACAGAAGGAAATTGGAATTTATTAATCGATTCAATAACAGTTCAAGATACAATACAACCAGTATTATCAACCCTTATAGAAAGCGCAGATCCATTAGAATTAGGGGAGACAGAAACTATTCAAATTAATGCTACTGATTTATCTGGTATTAGTCATGTGCTAATAGAGCTTGATAGTGTGAATTATACCATGGCATTTATAGGTGGCAACACATGGGAATATAATAGTTGGACTCCAAGTACGTCTGGATTAAAATTGTATACGATTTACGCAAATGATACTAACGGAAATTGGAATTCTTTCAATAGCGATATTACTATAGTAGATTCGAATGGACCATCTTTAGGTAATTTATTTGAAAATACGGATCCGTTAGAATTAGGACAGACGGAAACTATTCAAATTGATGTTAGTGACTTATCAGGAATCAGTCATGTGTTAATAGAACTTGATGATGTGAATTATACTATGGTTTACATAAGTGGAACGACATGGGAATACAATAGTTGGACGCCGTTGTCTGCCGGTTTAAAATCTTATAATATCTTTGTGAATGATACTGAAGGTAATTGGAACACTTTAAGCGATTCGATCACCGTTCAAGACACAACTCAACCTTCGTTAACGAATTTGGTAGAAAGTGCAGACCCTTTAGAGTTAGGACAAACAGAAACAATCCAAATCAATGCAACTGATCTATCTGGTATCAGTCACTTGTTAATTGAAATCAGTGGTTTAAATTACACGATGACGAAAATCAGTAGCGCAACTTGGGAATACAATAGTTGGATACCAACAACAGCAGGATTAAAATATTATACTATTTATGCTAATGACACTGAAGGTAATTGGAATTCAGAAAGTGATACAATTATGGTGATTACGCAAGGTGGTGATGAGAATAATGGTTTGGTTGAGGAAGATCTTGATTTAATCGTTATACTTAGTACATTCGGTATTTTAGGAATTCTTTCATTAAGTTTAGTGATTATACTAAGACCTAAACGGTTTGTTAAGTAATTATTATTTTTATTTTTTTATTACAATTTTTATTCAGTCTTAAATTAACCTTTAATGTAGTTAAATATGAGTAATTTTAATACGATTTTATTAGAATGTGACAACATTTCTAAACAATATGGTTTTTTCTTCGCTCTGAATAAAATATCTTTTCAGTTAGACGAAAGCTCTATTTTGGGTGTAATTGGTGCTAATGGTGCAGGAAAAACGACACTTATTAGAATCTTATCTGGTTTGACGTCTCCGACTTCTGGTAAAATTATTATTAAAGGAAAGAATTATAAAGCAAATGATAAGTCTATCAAACAAATTATCGGAACAATAACTAATAAATCGTTTTTATATGAAGAGCTAACAATTTATGAAAACCTAAAATTTTTTTGTAAATTATACTCAATTTACGATAAATCTACATTTAAAGATAAAATTGAACACTACGCTGAGAAATTTAATCTTTCCAATTGGATTTTTGAACCAATTAGTAATTTATCAACTGGAATGAAACAAAAAGTGGAAATAATCCGAATTTTGATCCAAAACCCATCGATTCTGCTTTTAGATGAACCGTTTTCTAGATTGGATTTCAATACAATAAAAATATTGATAAAAATTTTAACAGAATTAAGGGAAAAAAAAAACCTAACAATTGTTATTGCGACTCATAAAATTGAGGTTGTTCAGGAGATCAGCGACACAATCTTAATTTTAAAAAGAGGGAAAATAAGTAAATTTGCTCCAAAAAACGAGATTGATAAAAGTATGATTGAATCCTACTTCTGAGGTAGAAAACAAGTGAATACTAAAAAGAATTCAACTAAATCTGAATTAAAATTATTTATAACAATTCTGCAAAAGGATATTAAATCCGAAATTCGGCAATTTAATGACATTTTTTCTATTATGTTATTTGGAATTATTTCAATATTTATTTTTTCTTCGTCATATAACACGATTAATCTAGGTGTTAGGATGCCTATTGAGATATTTGTTATTCAAATTTGGATGATTATTTTCTTTACGCTTATTTTTATTATGATTAAGTTATTTGTTCAAGAAAAAGAAAAGGGTACACTTTATGGCCTTACATCCTCTCCAGTTTCGAATGGTATTCTTCTAATTAGCAAAGTTATTTTTTGCTTTATTTTATTATGTTTTATTGAATTGGTCTTGATCCTTTTTAGCTTTTTTATCTCAATCCCTTCGATTCAAGCTTTGAATTTTAATGGATTTTTTAATTATATTATGATAGGGATTGTATTGCCTACTCTGGACTTATCTATTTGTGGTACTTTAGTTTCTGCGCTATCAATGTATTCAAAAAATAAGTCTTTTGTCTTACCATTATTACTCTTCCCAATAATACTTCCAATAACTTCTCCCATAATATCGTTAAATATTAGATTATTAGAAGGCGAAATAATTTCGATGGTAATTATCGAAATTTTGTTTTTAATGGCTCACGCGATCTTAATGTTTTCAATTTTAATATTTGTTTCTGAAGAACTATTATCAGAGTAGTATAATCAACTACATTGCACAAGAATTTGTGTTGCATTTAAGTATAATAAATGATTAAACCGACCCATTACAACTACTTGAATCCCATTCTCTACATCATCAGGAACAGTAATATCTGAAACATCTATAAAAATTTTATTGTCGCCTTGTGTTAAATTAAAATTTCCACCAGAAAATCCTTCCACTATTCCAATTACTTGAATCTCTTGATTATTGTATCTTGAAGGATCTTCGAGAACTTGGGTAATTTGAAGATATGGTCTGAAATTTAAAATTAAGATTACTGTAATGATGCTAATAGCTCCAATTATCCCTAAACCTGCAACAATACGCGATCTTTTCACATTTAACACTGATTACTTATTTTGATTTAATCTATTAAGCCTTCTTTGGACTTTTCTTTTTGATAATTTAGGATACAAAATTAGGATTATAATTACTAACCAAAATAACACATAGCTTATACTTATAGTGGTTATATCTAAAATTAACTCGCTCATCTTCCTTCCTCCATTTTTGTGTATAACCTTTCTTGTAGCTTTTGTTTCGCTATATCTAACTCCTTTAATTCGCGAATCAAGTAGAAAAATAGAATAGTTATAGCTATTAAGTTAAAAAGTAGAATAAAAAGTTTAATTGAATCCCAGTATATACTTCCTGGTTCACCTGGATTTGGATTAATTAAAGGATGTAAACTTGTAAAAATAATTGCTGAAAGATAACTTAATGGGACAGTCGGAAAAAATACGATTCCTAAAATCGCAGAAAGTTTGGCTTTTTTCTCCCTATCTTCAATAAAATTTCTAAATACTAAATAAGCGATGTAGGAGAGGAGTAATATTAGTGTCGTAGTCTGTCTTGCATCACTCCACTGCCAGTAGATATTATTATATGCTCCAGAAGTAGAATTAAACCACAGTGATCCTGTTATTAACGTAAAAGCAACAAAAAAAACTCCAACGATTATGCTATTCTTTCCTAAATTACTCCAGTTCATTTTTTTTTGTTTAAGATATAACAAATGACCTATCAAACTGACACCGAATGAAAAGTAAGATAACCAAGCAGCTGATACATGATAAAAAAATATTATATATACAACCCTTTCAAACGAGGCTAAACCAAAAATCAATAATAAATTTATTATCAATAATAACAATGAAACAATAAGGAGATATGAGTTTTTTTTTAATTTGAAAGTCAATATAATTACCTTAATGGATTTTAATTTTGAATTCAGTCTATTAGTGAATTTATTTTGTGATATTCAAGAAAAATTAAATAACAGAGTAAAATAATATTACCCCGATTTAATTTATTTTATTTAAGGGTCGTTATTAAAATTTTTTCTTATAATTTAATGATCTTTTTATCCTTTTTCCTTTTAAGTGTTAATTTGAAATGTATAAATTAATAGTGGTATAGACTAGTACTAAATCTAATGTAAGATTATAAAAAAAAAAAAAATTTTTTAATATTACTTATTAATTTTTTCTTCGAATACTCTTTAACCTTATTAAAATTATTGAGATTGCGAATATACTGCCAATCACTATGAATAGATCGAATCCAGGAATTAAAGGTTCAGGGCTTGGACTGGGTGATGTGAAAGTTAAACCGATTGGACCAGAGTATGTGCTATGTTCAAGAGATGATGTCCCTTGTCCTTGGTTGTCCATGATTGCTAGGCTGAATAAATACACAGCATCATCTGTATCACTAAAGATTACGTCATCTGCGTTCATTGTATCAAGAGCTCTTTTTATTTCAACCGTCCAAATTCCATCACTCCAAGTCATTCCTACTTCAATATCGCCGCGACTCCCTGTTGGGGTCTTTAGGATGTGTCTTGGTACATTAGCATTTAGAGAAGTGTAATTGTTAATAGCCCATGTTAAGTTTGCCCAACCATTTTGTAATCCCATTGTAATATTAATGGCTTCACCCGCATTAATTTCAGTTTGAGTAAGTATCATTGCATCAAGCCAATCAGAGGGATTAGCTTCGATCCATGCGGCGTGAGTACCATTTGTGTTATCACCATATACTCCAGACCCAGCATCACTTTTTCGTGTTTCATTATCAACGTACTTGTCATCTGCATAGCCCATAAGAGTAATTGTTCCTGCTGTAGCTTCGTAACTAGAAGAATCAATTGTAAGAGCCGAAACAATTGAAGCACTTGTAGCCCCTCCACCTCTAGCGGCTTTTACATGCCACATATCTGCTTTTTCGCCAGGGTTGGTGAAATTGACTGTACCTAACCCATGACATTTTGTTGCTCCTCCGCTTGAGTTAAAACCTTCAATAGTCCCGATTTCCCACAATAGAGCGATTCGATCTTCTGAATTACTCCCATCTAAACCTTGGTTAAATGCTCCACCCGAAACATTATACTTGTCTCGTGTTACACTGAATGTAGAATCTGCCCATGATGCTAATATATAAATATTTGCCGTAGTATAGACGGCTTTTATTGTTACTTGAGTTCCTCCAAGAGTACCTCCAGTTGTGGTTACAACTAGAGCACTTGCTGAACTCCAAGCTGCTTCATTGGCAATGCCATCAAGAGTTAATTCGCTAGAAGATTCATAAGGCGTGAGAGGATCTATTGCACTAGTGTTTAAATCTGACGTAGCTATTGTCATGAATAGCCCAATTGGTAAGAGCATTACGAAGAATAGAACTAAAATTTTGTTTATTTTCATATTATTTTCTCACAAAATTCTGCTTATTTTTTTTATTTAAAATTTAAAAAGGTAAATAACTTCCTTATATTCTAAAAAAGTAATTCTAATTTTTAAGATTTTTGAAATCTGGCAGATTTAAACCCCCAAATCAATTTCAGTTTCAATTCTATACAATATTTAAAATTTAGTGTAAAATCTAAACTTCGGAAAACTTCTTTTTTTTTACCTACTTTTTAAAAAATTCTAAAATGATGGATGTCTCTTAATCTTTTTAAAATAGGACTTTTCACTAAAACTAGAAAGAATAGAATTTTCTGTTTAGATTTATATAAAGGAA
>SOKP01000090.1 GCA_004375715.1 Promethearchaeota archaeon
TTCAAAATAGGTTCTAATGAGTGGAAGGAACAATTCTATCTTTAGTGTGTTTGGATGAAAAGCTAATATTACTGAGTTTCCATTCGTTATTAACTCATTATCCAGCTTCATTATCGAATTAAGTATCGCGGTTGGGCCGTTTTTATCCCTTCCGTTGGTTGGACCAACTCCATTTGAGAGCGGTTCTCTTGACTTCCTTCCATCAGCGGAGGCTGCTGTAAAAACTCCAAATGCCATGTGAAAAGCTGTAGAATAAATCCCTGGATGATACTTACCGCCTCTATAATTTTTATGTTTAAGAATTTCCTTACAGAACAAATCTGCTACGTCATGAGCTATAGTGTCGACATAATCGTTATCGTTTCCAAACTTAGGGACTTTATTAATAAAGATTTGTCTTATTTCTTCTCCCTTTTTCCCATTATAAGTACCTCGGTAATTCTTTGATACGATCTTGATTAATTCTTCTAAAGAGAATAATTTTTCCTCGTAGACCATTTTTTTAATTACAGCAAGAGAATCGGCAACCGTAGATAAACCAATCAGTTGAGTCGTAGTAAAATCATATTTAGCGCCTCCACTTGTGATATCACACCCCCGTTCAATGCAATCGTCTATAGTTGCGGATAAAAAGGGTTGTGGATTGAGCTCAGCAATAGCTTTTTCAAGGAAAGACATTGTTTCTACTAAATTTTTAACAAAAAAGCTAAGTTGGTTCGAAAACTCGTCCCATAAATCTTGGTATGAAGAGAGCTTTTTTGTGTTTTCAATGCCATATGCTCTTCTTGTAAACATATCTGTCCCATTGTTCAAGGTTAACTCTAAACACTTCACAATATTTAGTTGAGTGGCGTTTGTACATCCAAATGACTTATAGGTGTGAGTTGGTTCTACACACCCTATTGGTGCGTATCCACGCGCATCTTCTATAGTATAACCAAGATTATCAAGACCTGGAATCATAACAATGTCGTTAAACAACGCAATACTTGCTCCTGATTTAATAGCTTCTCCTGTTTTTACAAGTAAATCGTCTGGAGATTTATCATGAACGCGAACAGAAAAAGTAGGTTGAACCGTTTTTAGTTTTTTGTACGAATCTAAAAACAGATACGACAATTGATTAGTAGCATCATTTCCCTTTTCATCAACGCCTCCTATCGTTAAATTTGCAGTAAGAGGCGGTCCTTCTGCAGCTATAATTCCTTTATGGAGGACATAATTCCATAGGGTTGTTAACTTCAAGTAAAAACATTCGATTAAAAATTGTACTTCTTCATCAGTTATAGCTTCTTTTTTTTTATCCTCAGCATAAAAAGAATAGATATCTTGATCAATGCGTCCTATACTAATAGCAAAACCTCCATCTTCGAGACCAGCAATTACATGAGTGAAATACAATAATTGAAAGGCTTCTTTAAATGAGGATGGTGGGTTACCAGAGATATTAGAACAAATTTCAGCAATTTCATAAAGTTCTTTTTTTCTATTACGATTGCCTTCTTTTTCTGCTAATTCAGTTGCCAATATTGAGAATCTTTGAATAAACTCTTTAGAACCATCTAAAACAATAATAACTGACTCCAAAAAGT
>SOKP01000164.1 GCA_004375715.1 Promethearchaeota archaeon
TACCTATACACGCCATAGGATGGGAAGCATCAGGCATCCACATTACATTCTGCTTCGCATTAGTTACAGCGTTGTAATGAGTGATAATTGCAGGTTTGGGAACTCCTGTAGTTCCTCCAGTCATTAAGTAAACAGCCGGATCATTTAATGGATCAATATCTACTTCCGGAATGTCGATTTCACCCCGTTTTTGACATACATCTAAAAAGTTTATAGCTCCAGGAACTTCTCCTTTAGGAATTGTTCCGTCCGCAATTAATTGTTCTTTAATGGCTGGGGGAATAGCTGCTAAATCGACTATACATGTCGAAATCACAAAGTCAAACTTATATTTTTCTTGTATAGGTTTAATCAAGCCATACATTACATCCATACAAATCAATCCTTTGGGTTTCACTTGCTGTAGTACATGAAGAATTTCCAGCGGTTTATATGTAGGATTAATTGGGATTACTATTCCTCCTAATTTAACAGTCGCAAAATACCCTATTGTAAATTGGAAACAATTTGGAAGTAGGATCGCTACAACGTCCCCTTTTTTTATTCCTTGACGTGATAAAGAGGTAGCGAGAGAATCCGTATATTTTCGCAATACTCTATAATTCATAAATGTTTTTGAAAAATATATTGCTTTATTCTTAGCAAATTCTTCAGTTTTTTGATCGAACCAGTCTCCTAAACTAATAACTGGAAACTCTGGATGTTTAGGGACGCCATCTTGGTATTTCTTAAACCAAGGTTTATTATCATCAACATACCATTTAGGTACTGTCATTTAAAAATCACTATTTTAAAATATTGAATTAATATGATTATTTGATTTTAGCAACTATAAAAATATTATTCAAAAGAGATTTTTTCTTCTTTCATTACTTGCTTACTATAATAGGAATCTTTTGACAGTTTAATCCTTGATACAAAAAAGAAGGCAATTAGATAAAAAATACCAACTGAAAGAAAAACAAATGTTATAGCAAAAGAATTTTCCTCATTCGCACCAGAAAGAATAATTCCTACAAAGATAGAGGCAAAAGAAGGGCCCATTGATCTTACGAATGAAGCTAAACCATAATAAGAGCCGGAAATTTTAGACATAGCATTGTCAATGTTGGATTTATCTATCCTAACAGCTGCATCATGAACAAGCGAAGCCATAATGGGTATAGAAAACAGTGGATACGCATACATGGAACCTAAAACGGTACTCCATGATATTATGTATAAAGCCATTTTTATCCCGTATGGAAGTCCACTAAAAAAGAAGAATATATCAAAAAACGATGAAATAACAGCTAGTAATATACAAATTGAATAAGAATTGAGGATATGATTTCTTTTAAGTAGTTTCTTCCAAATAAAATACCACGCAAACTTTCCGAAAATCGAAATGAAAATATAGACGTAAAATTCAACGGATTCAAAATGCATAACATAAGTCTGAAAGGGGAAAACTAGGAGACCTACGACTTTACCGCTAATGCCAATAAATAAACTTGAAATTATTAGCTTAAGATAATTTCTATCTTTCACGGGAATGGCCATTCTCGCAAAAGCTTGAATAACGGTGGTTCTTTCTATTTTTTCATTGGATTTTTTATTATGGAAGCTTTCATCAACGGAAAGGTATATTATTATCACGGTAACTACTCCAATCATTGTAAATGTGATTCCTATTAAAGGAATATATAACAAAATTACTTTTCCTGAAGGTTCCCACCATTTCACATTTGTAGGATTCTCAAGAAAACTTTGTATTATTAATGGTAGAAGTAGAGCAAATACAGACGCTAATATTGCAAAGGCGGATTGGAGCGCAGCAACTTTTTCTCTATTTTTCAATGTTTGGGACTGTTCAGGAAGCATTGATAGATAAACATTAAATATGAGAGATCTAGAAATTGATCTAACAATAGTTACAATCCAAAAGAATATTGCCGTAGGCAAATAAAGCGAATTATCCTGAGGGCAATTTTGAGGGAACCAAATAAGAACAGATGTAATAACCCATACAGGCAATCCATATAGAAGAAATGGTCGTCGTTTTCCAAATTTGCCAGGTTTTTTATTATCAATTATGACACCAAAAATTATAGCGGATAATGCTCCAATAATTAATTGTGCTGTAACTCCTACAGATACTAACAATACATTTAAATTTACAGTGTAAACATAATATTGGAATAAGAATACCCCAGTAAACATATTAGGTAAAGTAAAACCCAAATCCCCAAAAGTATATCCAAATAATCGCTTACCGTGTAATTCGCGACGAGTTGTTAGTTCACTCATGATAACGTTGTGTTTAGTGGATATATAAATGTAAAGAAATTGAAATACTTTTTGTTTATAGGTTCCAGCATTAATGAAATTACTAACAAAAAAGTAATTTTAAGAAACAAGAATGGTATCACGGTTCAGTAGCAATTTTAGGCGACCCACAACAATTTTTATATTTTTTACCACTTCCACATATGCACTGTTCATTTCTGCGAAATTTAGGTATTTTAAATGGAAATATTCCATTTATGTTATTCTCTTTCTTAAATTTTTCAGCAATAATTTTAAAACGAGGAAGTTTTCTTGTGTAAAAAATTCTCCACCCCCTACATAGACTACTTAACTGTTTAGAATGATTTGGCGCCCCATAGCGAAATTTTTGGCAATCTCCATGACATAATTTAAGATAGGGGCATAAATTGCACTCTTCATTCCAATTAGATTTTTGATTTCCGAAATAATGGTAGGTTTGAGAATTATAAAGTTCTTCCCATGAATTATTATTGACATTTCCCAATAGAAGATTATCCTCGACAAAGAAATCACATGGATAAACCCCACCATCATATTCTACCACAAAATATTGAACACAGTTATCCTGCATATAGCAAACATTATATCTCCCATAAACTAGATATTCCATAATAGAATCAAACAGGCGAATAGACACTTTCTTTACATCATCTTTTACCCACTCGTCGAATAAATCGAGTAGAAATATACCCCACTCTTCTCCGGTAATAGAAAATGGTTTAAGACTACCATCTACATCAAATTCAACGCAGGGGATATATTGATGGAATAAAAACTCATTACAACGAAGATATTGATAAATTTCTTTAGCTTTTTTTACGGTCTGTTTGTTAATTAATGTTAATATATTAAATTCTACACTATATTGTTTGAGACGCTCTATACCACGCATCACTAATGCATGAGTTGGCTTCTGACCGATGGTTTTCCTATAGTAATCGTGAAGATTCTCTGGTCCATCTAAACTTACTCCAAGGAGAAATTTGTATTCTCCAAAGAACTTAGCTAACTCTTCTGTAATCATTGTTGCGTTAGTTTGAATTCCATTACTAATTGTAGAACCAGATGGAGCGTATTTCAGTTGGAATTCTACGACTTTCTTAAAGAAATCTAAACCCATTAAAGTAGGTTCTCCACCTTGCCATCCAAAAGCATATTGTTTGTTCTGATCCGTGCTCAAATAACTTTTTATCATGATTTCTAATGTCTCAATAGTCATTCTAGGATTACTATTTCCATTTTCGAGATGATCTATGTAAAAACAATACTCACATCTTAAGTTACAATCTGCTGAAGCGGGTTTGATTAATAAGGAAAACGGTTTCATGATATACTCATAATATCATATATTAATTGAGTAAGTGTAGAAATTCAAAAAGTATATTAAATATTTTTTATATAAATGTTAATTCATTTATTATTTAGAATTACATAATATAATTTAAAAAAAATAAATTAGTTTATCACTAATTATGAAGGAAATTGAACCTAAAATTTTAACTAAAGAAGAAATTGAGCGTATTCCATCAGGAATTAACGTGGAAGAACTTGTAGAGTTTGATAAACACGCACTTAATTCTTTTTATGAAGCTTTAATTGTTATAGAGGCAAAAGAGCCAGGCTCTTCGTGGGTGAAAGTAATTGATAAACAAGGTAATGTAAAAGAGATTCTTGATGCTACATCCATGAATTGGACTTTATCTCTCGGATTTGCACACCCGGATGTTAACTATGCTGCTTATCAACAAATGATTAGACTTAATCACGTAAGGTATAATGTATTAACTCCTGCTAGAGCAAAATTGGTAAATAAAATCGCAGAATTAGCTCCTGGAAAACTTAAAGGAGGAAGGGTTTCGTTAAATAATCAAGGTGGCGGGTTAGCAAATGAAGCAGCAATCAAATTAGCAATGATGGCATCCCGAGGAGCTGACCATTTTGGAGTTTTTTGGGGTGGTTATCACGGCTCCACTTTAGTAATGAGTACAGCCACTCAACCAATGCATGGAATAAACCGTTTCACTAGTTTTGGACACGAACACTTCACACGAATGCCTTATCCGTATTGTTATAGATGTATGTGGAATTATAAAGGAGGCATAAACGGTAAAAAAGACCCTAACTGTAATCTGGAATGTTTTGATTTAGTAGAAAATTATGTACTCGGTATGGCACCAAAAAGATTTGCGGGAATTATGCTTGAGCCAATTCAAGCAGCCGGAGGTCAAATACCAGCACCCCCCGAATTTTTACTTAAATTAAAGGAAGTCTGTGAAGAAGAAAAGGTCTTTTTAATTTACGATGAGTGTCAAACGAGCATGTGGAGATGTGGAAAATATTTCACAATAACCGAGCGATATCAAAAGGAATTGAACATGGATGTTTCCCCAGATATGATGACATTTACTAAGGGAATTGGAGGTGGGTATCCGCTAGGAGTTTTAGTTGCATCTCCAAAAATCAAGAAAAGATTTGGTCCTTCGGAAGAACACACCACCTTTAGTTCTGACCCACTATCTTTTGCTACTTCCTTAGCAGCAATTAAAGTTATTGAAAAAGCAAAATATGGTGAGAACTGCGAAAAAATGGGTAATAAGATCACCAAGCGATTATTCGAAATGCAAGAAGAATACGAAGAAATTGGAGATATCAGAGGCCCTGGATTATTTATTGGAGTAGAATTCGTGAAGAACAAAGAAACTCGTGAACCTTTTACGGAACTCTCTGAGGAAATGATTTTACTTGCGCCGAATCACAACTTATATTTAGGACCGAGTATGCCAATCCTAACTGCCACAGGTAAACTAAGACGAAGGAATGTAACGAAAATCAAACCTCCTTTAGTCGTTACGGAAGAAGATACCGATTTCATTTTAGAAAACTTTGAACTAACACTAAAAGATGCTTTAAAAAAAGTAAAGTAATAAAATCTCAACTATTTCTTTTTTCTAATTAATTATAGCGTTGATTTGTATCGCTTATAGCTGTTGAAATCATTTCTTTAATAAAATATAACCGTTCCTTATCGCTTTTTGATTTTCGTGATTATAAACCTCAAAGAAGATTTCTTTACTGTTTCCGGTTTCTTTCTTCTTTTTCACTTGAATCGATATGTTTGAATCAGGATAGACCATGCCTGAGAAATTACACGCAATCTCTCGCACTCTATTTGGGTCTCCTTCTGATTCGGTATTAATAATTTCTTTTACAGCAAAAGCTAATGTTGCAGTACCTTGTAAGATAATATCTGGCAGCCCAACAAAGTGAGCAAATTTTTTAGATGTGTGAATGGGGAAAACTATGTCAGTACAACCATCGTACACGAATGATCTTAATTTATCAATATATACATTTTTCTTCCAAACAGGTTCATCATCGCTTTTAAAGATTGTGCGATTAGGAAGTGAATCCTCTCCTTTACCATCTCCCACGCATTTTACGTCTCTTAGCATTCCACCGTTATATTCAGTGAATATAAGATTATTGTTTTTATCCGTAGCATCCAATCTAAGAGTAACATGAGTTCCAGCTCTATGGGGTAAAATAGCTATAATTTTACCACGGATTTTAATCTCGTCATTAGGCCTAATTAAACGATAAATTTTCAAGTGTTCGTAATAGTGGACTACCTTTGCAAACACTCTTATAGGAAAGTTTTTTGAATTAATGTAATTCGATAAATTTTCCATAATTGGCCAAGTAACTGCCACGGGGAACATTGGATGGGCCAAAATACCATTTTCGCTCTCATCATTAAAATATTGTGGATTATCGTCATTTACAGCGGCAGCATAATTCATAATGCTTCGCCAATCAACCTGGACCTTATACTCCTTTAAAGGAGTGTTGATAAATTGACTATTTATTTTCATGATATTTAGAGGGGGAAATGATCGTTAGTAAATAATAGTGTAATTTATTTAAATACATTTCTTGCTCATCTAATAATCGAGTTTAGCCAGAAAAGTTAATTTCAGTTACTCACAAAATCGAACAATTGCAAAAGCGTCTAAATTAGTATAAAATTTAGTTAAATTTCTCTTGCTCATATCAGTTTTTAAGTCGTTGAAATCAAAAGCCAAGTCGTCTATCTTTTTTTCAACTTTTACTATATCCTTTTCAAGAAAACGAATTTCTTCTTTTAATTTATCGATATTATCTAGGCGTTCTTGCTTTTTTTGCGGGTCATCTATACTTTTAATATTTAATAGTTGCCGTTCGGTAGGTTTTTTACTTTCTTTTTTCTCTAATTTTAATTTTAAGGATTCAAGTTTAAGATCTAGTAGCTTTTTATTATGAGCAAATATTTTCTCTTTCTTCCTTTGCTCTACTTCGAAGATTTTATCGTTTAAAGCTTTGATTTCGGTTTTCCATTGGGAAGTTTTCCATTTGACAAGTGATTTTGCTTTTTTTCTTAGATTCTCTATAAAAGTTATGTTTATATCGTTTTCAATAAAACTCTCATTTCTGAAATCATAGAGTTTTCCAAAGGCATTAATATCAAGTAATTTATTGGCTAGATCTTTCAGCTCTCTGCCGTTTTTATCAATAACGACAGCAGAATACTGATTTTCTAAGATGTAACCTTGAAATTTAATAACAAAGATAAATAAATAAATTTGGTTTTGAGATACTAAAGTCTTTTTAACATGCTCAGGTAACATCTCTCTTTTCATTAGTAATTGAGTAAAAGTACCAACGAATTTATCTGATCTACAAAAATTTAATATCGCATTAATTAATGGATGTCCTAGGGCAAAAAAATCAATTTCTTCTTTCTCTTTGGCTAAATCTAAATTAAACGTACCAAAATAATTTTTGAGTAATTTATAATCTTGAATTTTATAAAAAAAGTCGTTACTAAGTTTTATTTCTGTTTGAAATCCCGTATTTTCATTGAGTCCTTCCTCAAGAATATTTAATGAACCATATTTTTTATCGTTCAATTTAAAAAAACCGTTTACTAAAAGATATAATTCGTTATGAGATAATTTAACTTCTCGACACGCATCCAATGAAGTAATAAGATCGTCCATTTTAAATGATTTCTTATCTATTAGCAGATCATCAAGCTGCATTTCCATCTCTTTTGCTTTTCTTACTTCAACATCCAGTTTTCTATTAAATTCATTTATCTTCTTTCTCCTTTTACCCTCATTTTCGGTAAAAATGATGTTTTTAATGTCTTTTTCAATAGTTCCGATAATTGGTTCTAATTGACCAATTGATTCTTCAAATAAGTGAATTCTTTTATCTAAAGCAAAGATTATGTCTGTTTCAATGGTTCCTTCAATATAAAAATTATATATATATACTTTTTTAGATTTTTGGCCGATTCTATCGATTCTACCTATGCGTTGCTCTAGTTTCATCGGATTCCAGGGGAGATCGTAATTAACCATAATACGAGTAAACTGAAAGTTACGTCCTTCGCCACCCACTTCCGTAGATATTAAGATCCCAAATCCTTCGCTTGTTCGAAATCTCTCTACAGCTTGTTCTTTTTCCACCTTATCTAATCCACCGTAGAAAATTTCTACCACATATTTGTCTTCTTGAGAGTTCAATAAATCTTTTAAAAATAGCAATGTATCGACAAATTGAGTAAATATTAGGACTTTTTCATTTGGATTTTGAAGATAAATCTGGTTAATCAATTCTACGAGTTTTTGACACTTTGAATCATATGGTAAAGCGGTTAACTTATCATAAAATTCTTTTAGTATTTTTTCATGGTTAAGCGAGTTCAATAAAGGGCTTATATCCTCGGTTCTAGAATTATTTCCATTATCTAATATTAATTCGGAATCTAAGTACTCGTCTTCTAAGCCTAACTCATAATATTCGGGATCAATTTTTCTTAGAGCATCTAATTCGAAAGAAATGCTTTTTTGGCGTTCTATTTGTTCTAATCTCCTTTCTAAACTTTTTAAAAATGCATGCTTAGAACTTGTTAATAGTTTTTGAAGAGTAGTAATAATAAATCCAATTCCTAGATTTTCTTTATTAGTCGATAAGTTATAGATTTTAGCGAGGTATAGGCGAATTTCTTGATAAAGAGCCATTTCTTGTTTTGTAGGATTAACTACGATGGTTTTAACAACTCTTTTGCTTAGAAATTCTTCCGAAAATATGTTTTTCTTACGATTTCTAATTAGAAATTTGGATAGAGTATGGTCTTTTTCGATTTTTTTCTGTAAATTTAATTTATAATCGCTATTTTTCAAACTATTTAGTATTTCAGAGTCATCAACATTTTTATTTATGTAGTTCAAGGTTTTAAGAAGCTTTGTGGTATTTTTTACTTCGAAATTGTTTAGCTTATCTATTTGGTTAACATTAGCAATTAACATATTTATGAACGGCATGTCTTTCCGAAAATGTTCAAATTCCGAAAAATTATCAAACGATTCTCTCTGGATTAACTCGATGAGCGAATACAATTCGAAAGAATGTAATTGCAACGGAGTTGCTGAGAGTAATAGTAGCGACTCAGTTGAAGCGCTTAAATTTCTTGCTAGCTCATAATTTAAAGTTTCTCGGTAATTACCAGTCATTGCATTAACTAAATATCGCCTTAAATGATGTGATTCGTCGAAAACTACTATATCCCAAGATATTTGGGAAAGTAAATTTATGTATTTCCTATTTCGTGCAAATTGTAGTGAGCAAATAATAAGGTTATCGTAATAAAATGGATTTTGCAGTTTCTTATCACTTAAATTAGCTCCCTTCCTAGTTAAAGCCTTTACTTTTTTCCCATCGTATATAGTAAATTCGATGTTAAACTTGTTTTGCATTTCAAATTGCCACTGATTTACAAGTGTAGCAGGAACAACTATTAGAATTCTTTCAGCGAGATTCCTTGCCATCATTTCTTTGATATAAATACCTGCTTCAATAGTTTTTCCTAGTCCTACTTCATCAGCTAAAATTATGCGAGGAAAATATTCTTCAGATAATCTATGGGCTACATTTATTTGATGTGGCATTAAAGAAAGTCTTGAGTTGGTAATACATTTAATTTGGTAAGAAGTATAATACGAATAAAAAAGATTAGCCCAATATTTTACGAGAAAATTCTTTGGAGGATCACTTCTCTGGGCTGCGATTATTCTTTTTATTGGAGTTTCGTATTTTGAAATTATTTCTGCTTCGTTTATTTGAGTTTTTTTTCCATTTGTGAGCAGAAATTCATAAGATATTTTACCATCTTTTATTAGAAAATTGTTGGAGTTGATAGTTCCGATTCTATCCTTCGTTACTATTCTATCATTAACCTCAAAAATAAAGTGAATAAGATCAAGAGGATGAATTACTTTTATATTATTGTTATCAAACTTAACTTTATATTTTATTATGACATAAGTATCGTCGTCATCTAACGACTTCGATGCGGGGATTTCTATTTTTTTTACAATTCTCCCAAGTCCCAACTCTGGGTTTAACCTAAAAGTAACTAAATTATCTGTGCTAAATTTATGGCCTTGGCAATAAACATTAAAGCACTTAGTGAATCTTGATTCTAATGAGTTGTTACAAAATGGGCACTCGTATTTAAGAGCCCTACTATTATCAATCATGCAAATAATTTTCTCTCTATTAATTCAAAGTACGATAGAATAAAGTAAAAATTTTAGTATTATAAATTATTGAAGTATTATCATCGCTTTCAATGAGAGTCAATTATATCTACGACTATAACTAATCAAAAAAAACCAAAAAAAAATTCTCTTTTTTTAATGGTCCTCATTTTTGGATTAAAGCTTTCTCTAAGATTATATTTGAACACTCAATAGCACTCATAGCTGCAAGTTCAGTGCCAATACCCCAACCACCTGCGTCTCCACCAACCATATATAATCCCTCTATTGGTAAAGCTATCGATGGTCTATTTATTCCTGATTGGTTATTAGTCTGGGCAATCCCTACAACAGCGCTTTGTTTGCCATACATTAAATCAATATCTTCTGGTGTTGTGACATCATACCAAAGAAGATTCTGAGATAATCCCGGAAATACCTTTTCAAGAGTATTTAAAGAGTTTTTGATCCACTCTTTTTTATTTTTTTCAAAATTTTCACGAGGGACTATTGTGCCTGCAGTTAGTAATTGATTTCCCTTTGGAGCCATGGTACTATGATAATTTGATGGTATAGGAATAAAATAATCAATTTCATCAGGTACTTTTCCTTTCGATATTTGACTATAATATTCTTCCACGTCTTCTGAACCGAAAGATACAACCAATTTATAGGGCGTTATTGGTTTTTTTAGAGCAAGCTTTAATGTAATCGCACTTGATGAGTATAAGAGATTATCTACTTTTTGAAGAAAAGCGTTCTCGAAATGTTCTCTTCCCACTAGCGTATTTACGGTATCTTTAATTCCAGCATTAGAGATAATAATATTAGAAGAAATAAACTCTCCATTATCAAGCTCAACCCCTTTTACTTTTCCGTCTTCTACCACAATTTTGTTTGCCGTAGTCTTTGTTAATATTTTTCCTCCCATCTTTTTTAGACCCTCAACATATGCTAAAGGGATCGAGATACATCCTCCCTTCGGATAACCAACGCTCTGATACTTACTAAGGGAAGTTAAACATCTGATAAATTCCCCAGTGGACACTTGATGATAGGGTATTACAAAATACAATCCTGAAATGATGTAAAAGTACCTATGAATTAATGCATTGTTCGTATATTGAGTTAACCACGATTTAACATCAATTTCATCTAATTTACTAGTATCTTTCATTTTAGAAACCTCAGTAATTAGACTTAGCAATTTCATTAATTCTTCTTTAGGAAGAAATTTTCTTAAATCTTCTGGAAATCCATGAAAATTACCTTTATAATACCAACGTGACTCTCCTTGCCCTAATATATTCCAATCGATGGCTCCTTCCATACCAATCATCTCTAATACTTTACCAAGAGGGCCTTTATCTGATCTTGCAAAAGAATGGACTCCAACATCGATTTTAAAACCATCTTTTTCATAAGTACTACATCTACCCCCGATTACTTCATTTTTCTCGATAAGAAGTGTATTTAAATTTTTAGAAGCTAAAAGAGCCCCTACTGCAGTTCCTCCTACACCACTACCGATTATAATTATATCATAATCACTCAATATCTTGCACCTATGTATTAATAATTATAGTAATTACAGCTACGAAGACTGGATTTAAATATTAATATGATATCTTTATTTAAAAAATTAACAATTCAACAGATTAAAGTAAAAATTTTAGTATTATAATTTATTGAGGTATAATCGTCGTATTTTAATTGGTCCAGTATCATATCATTCTAATAAAAAAAAAAAGAATCTAAACTTAAATATTTAATTACATATGTAATTATTAGTGATATCTTAATATGAAAACATTACAAATACGAATACCTGATGATTTATTACAAAAAGTAGATGAATTTGTTAAGAAGGGGTTTTTTAAAAGTCGAAGTCATATTTTAAGAGAAGCCTTATCTAACTATGTTTCAGAATTCAATTATACTGGATTTATACCTTATATAGTTGGTCCATTTAATCCTGCTGAATTTGAATTATTAAAAAAAGATCCAAAGAATGTACTTGAACTTGGAAATTCACAACTAATAGAATTACAAGATAAATTAAAAAATATTAGGGGATAATCCATGAATATTGTAGGAGGATGGAAACTTGACCCTCAATTACAAATATTTAGGATTCCCGTGAGAATATCAAATCCAGAAACGAAAGTCACACTTGTGAAATATTGTATTTTTGACACAGGTTTTACGGGTTATTTTGGACTTGACAAAGAGTCAATTTCCTTATTGAATTTACCTAAAATAGGGCGAGGAAAAGGAGTTACCGTAAGTGGACTTATTGAATATGATAATTACAATGGAATTATTGAAATTGTAGATCAAGAACAAAAAGCCATCATAAAAATATTAAATAAAGCCATACAACAAGATGATATAAAATCAGGTGAAATTATACCTATTCAGGAATTTGGAATACCAATAATAGGTATTAAATCTATATGCCAAATTTCTTGGGTTATTTTATCTGAACGAGAAGCAATATTTATTTTAAAATAAGTATAGGTATCATTATGGAAAAAGAAAAAATTGAGCCAACTTTTGTTGGAGAGAACGAATCTCTCCAATTTATTGTTCCAAAAGAGCTTTTTACAATGAAATTATCACCCGATCAGAAATTGGACCGCGAAACTGCAAAAGAATACAGTAAATATTTAACAGGGACATTTAAAGGCTTTCAAAAGGCGAACAAAACGAAATATCAAAATGGTGATAATAACAAGACCGAGACGACGCCTGAATTTTGGATAGAGTTTGAGAATTTAGCTAAAGAAAAAGGTATTGAACTTATAGGTTATACGCCCGTGTTAGAAAACTACATTTTTAAAAATCTTCCAATTGTAGGAAAGAACACGATAATTCTTGGGATGGAAATGGATTGGGATAAGATCAAAACAGCTCCAAGCATTCATGTTAGCATTGAGGCGTTTAGAGTGTATTACGACTTAGGAGAAAAAACGATCGAGTTAACCCGATTTCTGCAAGAAAAAGGTTACAAGACGGAAGCTCATCATCCCTTTGGAGGAAAACTCTTGTTTACAGCTCACGCTGTAGCTGCGGGGTTAGGAATAAAGGGACGGAACGGGTTAATTATTAGTCCCGAGTTCGGTATGAGACAAAGGTGGAGCGCTATAACTACGGATGCCGATATCCCCGAAACAAAGAAAGTAGATCTTAGCGATATGGAAGATTTTTGCGAGAATTGTGGTGTTTGTATAGAAAATTGTTTAGGTGGAGCTATTTATGAAGAACCAATTGAGAGAGTAAAAGATTCTGGCATTTTAACTCACATAGATCGTTCAAAGTGCATGGAAAGTCTGTTGAACAACAACTATTGCTCTAACTGTCTAAAAGTGTGTCCACAAGGGAATAAATAAGCTAATTATAACAAAAATCTATTTTTTATCTAAATATTTTTCTTGTATATACTTATCTATTGCATGCGCTGCTTCTTTTCCTGCTCCCATCGCTGTAATAACGGTAGCAGAGCCTGTTACAATATCACCACCAGCAAAAATTCCTTCAAGATTTGTCTGGCCATTTTCATCTGTTTCAATGTAACCCCATTTATTCAGCTTTAACTCGGGAATAGACTTTGTTAAGATAGGATTAGCTCCTGTTCCGATTCCGATGATAATTGTGTCGGTGTCTATCACGTATTCAGAACCCTCAATTCTAACTGGTCTTCTCCTACCCGATTCGTCAGGTTCTCCTAATTTCATTTTGATAACTTCCATCTGGGTTACTTTATCGTTTTCGTCTCCAATAAATCGAACTGGGTTAGTTAAGAATTGAAATTCTATTCCTTCTTCCAATGCGTGATGATATTCTTCTTTTCTTGCTGGCATTTCTGCTTCTGATCTGCGATAAACTATAAAAACTTTTTCTGCTCCTAATCGTAATGCGGTTCTCGCAGAATCTAACGCAGTATTCCCTCCACCTATAACAGAAACGATTTTCCCAATCTTAACAGGAGTATCATAGTCTGGAAATCGAAATGCCTTCATTAAATTTGATCTCGTAAGAAATTCGTTCGCTGAAAGGACACCATTTAAAGATAAACCAGGTACTTTCAAGAAAATGGGAAGTCCTGCTCCAACTCCAATAAAAAATGCTTTAAAACCCATGTCTCTTAAATCTTCGATTGTTAAAATTTTTCCAATGATAGAGTTATATTTCATTTTAACATTGAGCATCTCTAGAGTCTCTATATCGCTCTTGATAATATCTTTAGGGAGTCTGAACTCTGGTATTCCGTAGATTAAAACGCCCCCTCCGGCATGAAAAGCTTCAAAAATTGTCACATCATAGCCATTCATTGCCAGCTCTCCAGCACAAGCTAGTCCCGCTGGTCCAGCACCAATAACAGCTACTTTAATCTCTTTAGGTGCTGCACACTCAGGACATTCTTTTAGCTTATTTTTCCTTTCCCAGTCTGCTATAAAACGCTCTAGATGGCCTATTGCTATTGGTTCTCCGAGACCATTCATAATGCACACCTGTTCGCATTGAATTTCTTGAGGGCAAACTCTCCCACAGATAGCCGGTAACAAATTATCTGCCTTCATCTTATAGAGAGCTTCAATGTATTTTTTTTGTTTTAGTAACTTGATAAATTGAGGGATTTTGATGTTAACGGGGCACCCAGAAACACAGAGGGGATTTCCACATTGTAAGCATCGTTGAGTTTCAATCTCAACCATTTCTTCGTTTAAACCAAGTGGAACTTCTTCAAAGTTTGTAATCCTTATGTCTGGATCTTGTTGTTTCATTTCAACGCGATGAAGTTCTTCATAGCTTTTTAATTTGAATTTTGCTATTCTACTAAGTGATTTAAAACTTTTACTATCTTCTTCGATCTTTTTCTTCTCAATCATATTGAGATCTAAAGCTTTTTGAAAGAACTCGGCTCCCTTCTCTGTTCGTATGAACACTGTTGACCAACCAGCGCCGGAACCGATCGAGCCTACGGAGATATCAGTGTGTATAGCTGTTAAATCCTCACAGAAAAAGCAACCTAGCCGACCATATTTCTTAATTTTTTTTATAGGGATATCTAAAACGGTACCATCGTTGTTGTAGATGAAAAAACGACCTTTGTTAATATCCATTTTTCTAACATCAGCTGGGGTCGATTGAAATTCATTCTCCAGTAAATTAGTAATTTCTGAGTAATCAAACGACTCAGAACACAACAGACCGATTTTAATGGCAATATTATTGTAAAACGGGTTGTGCAAGGGGTAAAAAGATAATTTTTTAAGAGCTTTCATAATACAAGGAGTTCCAACTACAGCGATTTTTTTACATTCTCTGTACTTGTAAAATTCTTTTAAAATAGGTGAATTGGTGTATTTTGTTCCCGCTGTTTTTAGAAGCTCCTCTTCTCGCTCAATAAATATGGGTAATGGATTCAAAGGCTCTAATCCCTCAGTTACAACCAAAGCTCCGTCAATTAGATCTTGCTGAAATGCCATTTTCAGTAGTGTTGTAACTATACCACCATCTTGAGCAACTTGAGTAATCTCAGTATTAGTGGTCTGAGCTGTTATTATTTCACGATAAAAGTTAAACTGCTCTGAAAATGTAGTGATTTCATGGTCTTTATCCTCAGAAGCATTTAAAGCTTTTGGGAAAAAAGATCGAGGACAGCATGTATAACACAAGCCGCAACGGATGCATACTTCTTCGTCAATCTCGAATGTTCCCTTTGAATATGTTATAGCACTAACAGGGCATAAGGACACACACGATCCGCACCCGCAACATAAATTACTATCTCTTATAATTTTTACATTTGGAAGAATGCTATATTGTTTCAAATTTTGAATTTCCGTATAAAAAAATCGTGGTAACTCCCCATAAGTGTCTAAATAGCCAAATTCTTTAAGATATTCGAGAGTACAGTCAACTATTTTTTCTGAAGTTTCTAATTCTGATAACAACCGAGAAATATCAATGGTTCCGTATTCTTCGATACTTTCGATAATTCTTTTTTGGAAATGTTCGACAACTGATAAATCATCAATTAATTTGTTAAATTCAGCTTCTTTGAATTTCCCTGCTTTTAAAATTTTGTCCTTGTTCTCAGTTAACATTCTAACTGTAGATCTTTTTATCTCCATACTACACACCCTCTTTCTTTAATTGTTCTAATGCTCTACATTCATCATCGTAACATTCTAAAGACACTCTCTCTTGTTCAAGAAATCGATCAGCGCGCTTTAATAAATTATCAAAATCAACGATATGTCCATCGACATCTGGGCCGTCAACACACGCAAACTGAATATCTCCTTCGAGCGTGGAAAACCGACAACAGCCACACATACCCGTACCGTCAACCATGATTGTGTTTAGAGAAACAAAGGTTTTTACTTTGGGCAAATCTCCAGACCCATTAGTAGTAAGAGCAACAAATTTCATCATAACTAATGGTCCGATAGCGATTACAAGACTTATTTTCCTCTTTTGCATAATTTGTTTAAGCGGATCTGTGACAACTCCCTTTATTCCCTCGCTTCCGTCGTCAGTAGTGACAATTAATTCATCGCTCACAGTTTTCATTTTTTCTTTCCAAATAAGAAGATTTTTATTTCTGGCTCCTAAAATGGAAATAATTTCATTTCCTGCTTCTCTGAGCTCTTTTGCTTGAGGAAAACAAGGAGCTATACCGATTCCACCCCCAATAACTACTATTGGATTGTCATACTTTTTAACATGTATTTCGTTTCCTAAAGGCCCTACGACATCAAGTATTTGATCTCCAACACTTTGATTGCAGAGTAACTTAGTACTCTTACCCACCACTTGAATTACCAGCGTTATGGTCCCTTTCTCTCTATCGTAATCTGCTATAGTTAATGGAATCCTCTCTCCAGTTTCATTGATTCTTATTAGAATAAAATTTCCAGCGTGAGCTTTCTTAGCAATTAATGGAGTGCGTAATACCATTTCATAAATAATTCCATTACTTCCTAGTTCCTTTTTCTCTAAAATCTCATACGGCAATGTCTATCAAGACACCTATTTAATTAAGATATTGTTACCTTATTTCAATTTGATTTAAAGTACAAGAATTAATTAAGGTTGTTATAATTGGGGGGAAAAGAATGGGTTTAGAAAAGAAATAAAGATTAGTGACTGGTAAATACTTACTGCATAAAAAGCAATTTACCAATAAAGCTTAGTAAATCCGTTACCTTTATTTTATTTTTAAGTTCCTTATTTTCATTCAAATAGCAGTTAAAATGTGTTAAACACTTCGGACAGGTAGTAATTAAATAATCCGCACCAGTTTCAATTGCTTGTTTTATTCTTGACGCTTGTAGTAGTTTGGAATTTTGATTGCACGAAATGTAGGCCGAAACACCGCAACAATCAGCATCTACTCTATTATTTTCCATTTCAAGTAGTTTTATGCCCGGTATTTTGTTCAAAACTTCACGAGGGGCGTCATAAACATTACTCATTCTACCGAGTCTACACGGATCATGATATGTAACTTTAACATCTCCCAGGTTTGGAAATGATATATCTTCTAGAAGATTTTCTTTCAGGATATATTCTGAAATATGATAAATTTCAAAATCGAAATCTTCTCTTTTTTTAAACAGTTTTTTATACTCGTTTTTCCATGTGTAATACCCTTCAGGGCAACTGAATACAATTGTTTTTACACCAGCGTCTTTAAACAACTTGACATTATACCTTGCTAATTTCTCAAAGGATTCCATATCGCCTTGCCATACAATATCGTGACCACAACATTTTTCTTCAGGTAATACGACTGGCACAATATCGTTCTGATTTAAGATTCCGATTACGCTCTTAGGGATTGCTAAATAATCTGGAGAATTATAAGAAGGCATGTTAGCTTGGTTTCCATAGTTCGCAATCATTACTCCTGAGGAATCTAAAGCTGCGGTATAATCTTCAGGGATTTGATCGCTATTACTACAACAATTACAATTTAAGCAACGATTTGCCTCTTTTATCGCTTGTTCTTCAGTATATCCTAACTCCATTTCATCAAAACATACCAATCTTTCCTCTCCGGGCATGAAATTCATTTCTTGGCAAGAATTTACCTGAATGTATTTTTTAGGTATAGTAGAACGCTTTAATTCCTTCATTCTAATCCTACTCTCTTTTAAATCAATTCCACGGAAGAAGCGATCGATTGAGTACGCTGCTTCTCTCCCATTTCCTATAGCATCAACGGCACACATAAGCGAATTATTAATGATATCTCCACCCGCAAAAACGCCGGGAATGTTAGTTTCAAAAGTTACTTCATCAACTATAATTCTGCCTCGATCAATTTTTAACTTGTTTTCAGTTGCAGCATTAATAGGGACCACATCAAGTCCTTGCCCGATAGCAGTGACTACATAGTCTACAACGATCTTAAAATCAGAACCTTCCACTTTATTCAAAGGTCTTCTTCCCGTTTCAGGATCAGGTTCTCCCCATTCAATTTTATAACAATTTAAGGCTAATTTTCCATTAGGTTCTTGGGTTATGTTTTTTGTCGAAGTAGTAAAATGATATTCCATTACTTCTCTTTCGGCTTCGTGCAAATCTTTAAGCACATTTTTAAGCGCTTCCTCCGTTAATATGTCGACGAAATCAGCTTTCGTAGCTCCTAATCTCACAGCAGTTTCGCCTACATCAACGGCAACTGCTCCTCCCCCAATTATGCCAAAAGTTTTACCCTTAAATTCTTCGGGGTCTTCAGCGCAACCATATTTTCGATCTAAGAGAAAATCTATAGCAACATGAACATTAGGCAAATCCTCACCTTCAAGTCGCAAAGTTTTTGGTACATACAGGCCTACCGCAATAAATACTGCTTTGAAGCCATCTTTTTTAATATCTTCAAGAGTAAAATTAGCACCAAACTCCTTGTTCAGTACAATTTCAACGCCCATACTTTTTATGAAATCTACATCGTGGTCTAATGCTTCGTCAGATAGCCTATATTGAGGGACACCATATCTTACGACTCCACCCGTTTTATCTCCTTTTTCGAAAACTGTCGGTTTATATCCCATTCTCGCAAGGTAGTAAGCTGCAGATAAACCTCCTGGTCCAGCCCCGATTATTGCCACTTTTTCTTTGGTTTGTTTAACCGGTTTTATTTTACTTTCATTTGGATGGGCAGCTTCATAATCTGAAACAAACCTCTTGAGTTCTCTAATTGCTACGGGATCATCGTGATGTTGACGATTACAGTTCAAAGCACATTGAGCTGTGCAAATTCTTCCACACAAATAAGGTAAGGGGTTCATTTCTCTTATCAAATCGATAGATTCTTGAAATTTTCCTTCAGAGATTAAGGAAACATATCCTTGAACATCCACTCCTGCTGGACAGCCTACGACGCATGGTGCCGTCCCAGTTAAAAACGGTACACAACCCATAAAATAAGCGAGTTCTCCTTTGCTTTGTATTTTCAATCCAGTACCTTCTAAGAATCCAAGCTTATTGGTGAATTTTATCTTATCATCTGCCATCAATTTTGGTATACTGGAATAGACTCGATCATGATTACAACTACGTAAAGTCTCTTGTAAAGGCTCGTACTCCGAAGTTAATGTTCGAAGTTCCTTAATAATCTCTGTGAAGTTAACTCCGGTCTTGCCTTTAGTCATTGGACAATATTCGGTGCACAACCCACATGTTAGGCAATCCCAAATATTATTATTCTTTAGTGCTTCTTCAGGATCTAAGAAAGTTAAATCTGTAATCAAATTTCTTGGATAAAATAGGTCTAAGTAAGACACTGGGCATACATTTACGCAACGATTGCAATTATAACAATAGTTTGCATTAGCTATAACATTTTTTATAATATCGCTAGAGAGTATCTTATCGGCTTTCTTATTTTGTGTGGTATCTTTAGTTTCAGTCATAATAACAACATTCAAGTCTTTATTCTGTTGTTAAATATAATTTAAACCACTTTAAATATGCTATTATTATTGTTAAAAAGCATTTGATTGGAAAATTATATAAGTTGACATGATATCAATAAATCAGAATGGTTCAAGAACTGATGTCGGAAATTTATTTAGAGGGGATTTCATGAAGAGAAGAATCAAAATTTTAATTTTTGTTTTAATAGTTGTAATCATTTCCTCTGGAACAATTGGTACTCTTTTTTTTTTTACTGTTATTCAAAATGCTTCTCCTTCAGCGAGATACGGTTCTGCGATGGTTTACGATCCCGTTCTACGAAAGGCGATATTTTTTGGAGGAGGATGTCAAGATGCAGATGGTTATGAACTTTTTAATGACATGTGGCTTTACGATCCAACAAGTAACGTATGGACTGAAATCAATCCAACTGTGAAACAATCTGCGAGATCAAGTCATTCGATGGTATATGACTCAATTAACCATAAAACAATATTATTTGGGGGTTGGGATGATACTATTGGGTTGATGAACGATACTTGGATTTACGATTCTCCTGCAAGTAGTCCAGACACTCGCTACTGGCATGGAATGGTGTACGATTCTAAT
>SOKP01000083.1 GCA_004375715.1 Promethearchaeota archaeon
AGAGAAATATATCGAAACGCATTTGTAAAAGCTAAGAGTTAAGTTTCCAAAAGTATCGCGTTTCGAGTGTCTTATTATCGTTCTCTCCTATTTTCTAAAAATTCAACAAGTCGTTTTTTTGCCACATAATCATCTAATTGTTCTGGAGGGTGCTTATTAAAAAACGAACAAGCTGATTGTAAAACCCCTCCAATTTTGCGATCTTTAGCTATTTTTGAAACCCTTATACAGTCGACTATAATTCCTGCAGAATTATTACCATCTTCTACAAACATTGTAACATCGATTCGGACAGGAGCACCACCAAAAATCCTCCCTTCTAGTCTCATATAAGCCTCTTTTTGATTTTTTAAGAATGGGATATAATCTACGGCGGATATACGACATTCTACATCATCCTTATTCTGAAGATTTGCTATTACCGCTTCGGTTTTAGATTGACGCTTTCCTTCTTCATATATTAATTCACCATTAGATTGAGGGGTTAATAAATTGCAGAAATCCGATGATCCTCCCCAATCAAGTTGTATAGTTCTGTCAAGAATTGCGCCCCGCATTGGAAAGAGATTTGCTAGCGATCGATGTATTATAGTAGCTCCTATTTGAGATTTGACGTCGTCACCGATCAATGGAAGTTCTAATTTTCGAGCTTTTTCAACAATTTCTGAATCCTTAACTACGTGTGAAGGCATACCGTTAACCACACAAGCTCCAGCATCAAGGCTTGCCATAGCGTAGAATTTAACCGCTTCATGGCAACCTGTTGGGAGCAAAATAACAACAACATCAACATCCCTTTTTCTAAATTCTTCTACGAGGTCTACGGGTTTTTGATTATCAATAACAGGTATAATGTTTTTTATATTGCTTTTTAATCCATCTAATATTGGACCTTTAAGGACAGGAGCATCTAAAAATTCTGGCTCAAATGTTTTCCTATTACAATTTGGTTCAGCAAAAATAGCTTCGCTTAGATCTCTACCAATCTTATTAGCATTAACATCAATACCAAGAACAAAATTTATATTTTCTACTCCATATTGAGTAATTTCTGGTAATAAACCAATAATTTTATCTGGATTTTTTTTGTAATTCTCGACTCCCGCAACTAATGCGCTTGCAACGTCTCCTACTCCGATAATTGCGACTTTTATATCCTTTTTAGTCATTTTATTCACCTTTTTTAAAAATTTTTAGTGGTCGCCGTTATAGTATCTATATTAAAAAGTATTATTTAAATTATCTTGAAACAAGCTATAGAGATGGTTTCTATTTATTAGATTTATGATATTTTTGACACTATTGAAATTATTTGATTAGAGATATTTTTGGATAAAAATTATTGTAGAGTCTCAAAAGAAGTAGAAAAAAGAAAAAAGAGAGTTATTTTACTTATAAAGTTACAGTTTCTTTAACTTTCAAAAATAGTGGAATCGAGGCTAGAAAAAATATAGGGCCGAGTAGGAATATCCATGAAATACCAAATAATGTTGCAACTATACCTCCTGCAAAGGATTTTTTTAAAGAATTTATTATTTTTCTATAAGATACAATACAAAAAGAAAGTATGCATTGAGGGAAAA
>SOKP01000075.1 GCA_004375715.1 Promethearchaeota archaeon
ACCCTATTATTGTTAACCATATACCTAAAATTGTTATAACGGAAGCTAAGATTATCGAATAAAAGATTGTTTTAGCAATGCGTAAATCCCATGTGCTATAGGCGTCTAATGGATCAGCCGTTCTAGTAGGTTCTTTTCGAGCTTTTCTTGGCATTTTCAATTCCTCTTATTCTTTTAGATTTTGAAATTTAATTATAATATTTCTATTTTAGTTTATTTGAATAGTTTTCCTATTTAAATATTATGTGATTGATAAGATACTAAAAATTGAAATTAATAAGGTGTTTTCAGAGACGAATGGCAATAGGGACACTTGCTTATCCCCTCATCTATATCCTCACCGCAATAAGGGCAGAAGGTCTGATCTTTTTCAGCTTTTTCATCTTCCATGATTTCTGATGACGATTCTGCTTCTGCTTTAACTTTCTCTTCCTTTGCTTTACCAGCTTTTTTAAGAATTCTTTCCCTTTGCGTCATGGGTTCCTTTTCTTCTTTTGATTTAGCGTGTGGTTCTCTTGAAAATTGTACTTTTGCTCGACAGGTAGGACAATGGACTTTCTTCCGATTCGCATAAACAATAGCAAAAATTATGGCAGCGATTCCAACCGTCGCTATTGATATAATAACCCAGACTACTTTTTGATTTGTCTTCATTGGTTCTCTAACTGGGTTCTCTACTTGTTTATCACAAATCTTACAATATGCGTATTTTGTCATAATCCACTTATTAATTAAAATTAATTAATTCTAATAATATTTTTAGAAATATATTTACATGCATTATTCATCTGATCTCATAAATTTTTTACTTACTTTTCATTTATGTAATTACTAACCCACTTAGATTTTGCGTAAGTATGGAAAAGAATTCTTTTTACATTGAAACATATGGTTGTACTTCTAATAAGTCAGATTCATACATTATCTCAAGCGTCTTAAACAAGGCAGGATACACCTCGTCTACTATTGAAGAAGCAGAGTTTGTAATAATTAATACATGCGCTGTGAAACAGCAAACTGAAAATAAAATCAAATCTCGTTTGAGCGAGCTCCATAATAGTTTTAAGAACGAAACAAATAAGTTTTTTATTATAGCGGGGTGTTTACCTCATATCGAACCAGGATATATTGAAGTAATAAAAAAGATAATTCCTTCCTTTTCAGCAATCATCGATTTAGATAATGTACACGATGTCCCATTCATTTTTGAAGAAATTAAATTGGGTAAAAAAAATCTAGTGATTAAATCAGATACTTCAATTGACAAATCAAACATTTTAATAAATTATCCTTCAGGAAAAATAACCGGAATAGTACCAATATCAGAAGGGTGTTTAGGTTCATGCACGTATTGCTGTGTTAAAAATGCTCGTGGAAAATTGAATTGTTATGACCCCGAAAATATTGTGCGAAATGTAGAACATCAATTAAAACAAAATATAAAACAAATTTATCTTACCTCTCAGGACTGTAGCACATACAATTACAATAATACGCACCTTCAGGATTTAATTCAAAACATAGTTGAGTTAAAATATGATTTCTTTTTAAGAGTCGGAATGCTTAATCCGAGGTTTTTAAT
>SOKP01000230.1 GCA_004375715.1 Promethearchaeota archaeon
AATATATCTATTATGGAAAGGTTTATAAACAATTTTAGACTGAATTAATTAACATCTCCATATTTTTTTCTTATTTCCTTCCCACTCAATTGTAATATCTCTGTCCTAATATTTAAATATCTTGAAAAGATTATTATATTTAATGAGCATTGCAGTAAAACAGAATCAAACCCCTATAAAAGTAATTCATGCAAACCTAACGGATTTTTCTCCAGAACTCGATGCATATTGTATTTTATTAGAAAAAAAGCTCGAGAACACGGAATTTAGCGATATATCTTCGGATTCTGAAGATGAATTCGTACTATTTCCGGGAAGGTTAATACGATTAAAAAATGAAGTTTGCAAACATCATAAGATCCAGCTTACTAAAAATGGGACTAACGATCGAACGATTTACACGAGCGAAGGGAAGAGTTACAAAAATGTTAAACTTCAGCGATACCGATGTAAAAAATGCGGTGCATACAAGCCAGATTACGGAGACTTCATTCCCGGTCACGATAATTATCAAGAGGAAGTGAAAGTAAAAGCACGACATTACTATTATTTAGGAAATACGCCCGGTGAGGTTAGAGATTTGTTCCGAGTTAATGGAACTTGCGTGCCTTCCGAGTCATCGATAAGGAATTGGGTTAAGGAAGCAGCGGAGCCCATCCGAGATGTCGTGGTGAATACTAAATTGCCTGTTTCTGGGTATTTTGGATTCGACGAAATTCACGCGAGAACCAATGGAGAAAGAACTTATATCTTTAGCTTAGTAGACTTATGGGACGGATTTTACGTTAACGCACAATTTTCGCCCGACCGAGATGCAGGCTCAATAAAGCGATTTTTCTCAAGCTCCAAGCGTAAAGGAAAGATCAAGTTTAAGGGGTTAGTGCTGGATGGCTCAAATACTTATGGTGGAATCTTTAAAAGTTGGAGATTTAGCTACATAAAAGTCCAGCGTTGTCAAACACATTATAAAAAGAACCTAAATGAGGCCATATATGAAGCTGCGGGATTAGGAATGAAGGTAAAAGAAGAGCTTCCGGAGCCCTACGATGAGATCAAAAAAGTACTTTTTGCGGTGTTTAATCGCTCTACGCTATATAGAGCGGTGTGGCAATTATTAATGGCAGAAGTGAAACTTTACGGGAAAGGTTCTGAAAAGGTGGATAAAATAATAGATCAATTTTACACGCTCTTTCCAAACTTGTTTAGATATTTAGAAGATACTCGCCTACAACCAACTAATAACGCAACAGAGCGCATGAATCTAGATTTAGAGCGTTATCCCTCTTTAAAAAATGGAATGAAAACGGGAGAGGGTGTAAACATTGTTGTGAATGGAATCGTATTTCTTCACAATTTTAAAGCATTTCAAAACTATATTTTAAAAACTGAAGCAAAAATCTGTAAATTAGACCAAAATATCGCCGAGTTCCCTGAGGATGGAGAATTAATACGGTTAAAACAAGGCCTTCGAATTCATCTAAGCTGGGTGAGAAAGTATTATGCTAATTACAAGGGTGTTTATTTGCAATATTTTAAATTACGCCATCAAATTTTTATTGTCGAGT
>SOKP01000217.1 GCA_004375715.1 Promethearchaeota archaeon
ACTCTGAATTCCAATATCTACGGTACCACCATCTCCTGCAAACGCAACCACATTAACATCGTCAGCTAATCCTTTGTCTTCAAGTGAAGCAACGATTCCTGACGCTGAAGCACCTGTAGTGGCAAATGGAGTGTGAAGTACAGAAACTTTAGTGGTACAAAACCCTTGCATTCCGTGTAGAACAGTTAAACACGAAGCAGGAACAGTAATTATTGTCTTTGGTCCTAAAGCTTTTAAAGCTATTCTATATATTAGTGCCATTGAGCATCCCGCGCACGCTCTAGTGCCAGGATATATGAATTCCTCTTCAGGAATTTCCATTAGTTTAACCATTTTTTTTATCCTCCTTTAAAATAATCTTTTTCGTCATAATCACCAAGGGTTTCTAATTTTAAACCGATGAAATCGGTTTCATGAGATATTATTCCTTTTTTTGATTCGTTAATTGCTTTCTTCACCCCTTGGATTATGTGCTGATCAGTGACATCTCTACCACCTAATCCTACTATAAAACCTTTAATAAACGGGGCTTGCTTTAAACCGTATAGTGCTGCCTTTAGTTCGTATGATAAAACTCCTTCATAGCCGTAACCAATATCCCTATCAAAAACTACTACGATTTTCGTGTCTTTAAACAATTTTCTCAATAGCAAAGCGGGGAACGGTCTGAACAATTTTAAACTAACTAAACCCACTTTTAACCCGTCTTTGCGAAGTTTGCTAATAACATTTCGGGCTTGAGAAGCAACTGACCCCATCGAGAATAATAAGATGTCAGCGTCTTCAGATAAATAAGTTTTATAAATTCCATTTCCATAAGATCGTCCAAATTTTTCTGAAAATTCATCGTGAACATTCATTATGATTTCAATTGAATTTTCAAGAGCTTTTTGCATTGCATATCTATATTCAAAATATCCCGGGACAGCGCCTTCTTTTCCTCTATCTCTTATATTGGGTGTAGTTACTGGATCAACCCCTTTCACTACAGAAACATCAGAAAGATTTATATGATGTTTTAGTGGAGGCAAAAAATCGTCAATTTCGTCTTGTTTTTCTATTGAAACAGGCATCATCGTATGAGACAAGATATAACCATCATACGCTACTACCGTTGGAAGAAAAACCCGAGGATCTTCCGCTATTTTAAACGCTTGTATGTTGGTGTCGTAAATTTCTTGATTATCCATACAAAACATCTGAATCCAGCCTACATCTCGTATCGTAATAAAATCTTGGTGATCTGTCCAGACAGACCATGGAGCACCAGTAGCTCTGGTTGCTAAATTTATTATAATAGGTAATCTATTGCCAGAAGCCCACGGTAAAAGCTCATACATATACATCAAACCATGTGAAGAGGTTGCTGTACCCACTCTGGAACCTGTTGCTGAAGCGGCACAACACACGGCAAGGGCGGAATGTTCTGATTCGACTTTAACGAATCTTGCTTTTAGTTTTCCTTCTGAAATAAATTCTGCGATTTTCTCAACGACAGGACTTTGAGGTGTTATAGGATAGGCTGCTATAACTCCAACTCTCACTTGTCTAAGGGCGTGGGCTGCAGCATGATTTCCGGTTAAAATTTTTATTTTTTTATCGCTTATTTCAGATTTTTTTTCAGTAACTGTCACTCAATGTTCACCTCTTCCATTGAAATTGCTTTTACAGGGCATTCCACTTGGCATATTCCGCACCCCTTACAAAATTCTAAATCGATTTCTGGGGGTATAGTTCTTGTTACTACTGCTTCTGGACAATACAACCAACAATTAAAACAACTAGGTTTTCCAGATTTTGCAGGAATACATTTTTCTAGATCTATAATGGGTTTTTTAGGGCTCCATGTTCCAGTTTTTCCAGCTTCTCCTTTAACAGGTTTTTGAACAGAACCCAAGATTTTTTGATAATCTTTTTTCGTATCAACCATAGATATCACACAATTTAATGAATAATAACCGATATAAAAATTAATATCTATTGTAATAAAACTCTTCCTATTAATTGAAATAGGCGTTTAACTCAAATATTAATTAAAATATCATTTTTCTTTTAAACGAGAAAGGGGTAGTTAGAAATAAAACATTTGGAAATCGAAAAAAATTTATATTCAACAATTTCATTATTTCTTTAGAAAAACACTAGTTATGATAAAACATCACATCTATAGGTGATAGAGATAGAGTATAATAGAGAAAAAGTTCGAGAAAAATATAAAGACTTATTTGAACACTCGTTAGATTTAATTTACGTAAACGATTTGAATGGCAAATTCCTTGATGCTAGTGATTTAACATTAATTGCTCTCGGCATAGAAAGAGAGGATATCCCTAATATTTCTTTTATTGATTTACTGGACAGAGATAATTTGATCAAAGCGTATAAAGTAACGAAGGAAATAAGGAAAACAGGAAAACAGTCTGCCCAGAGCGAGTATAAACTCAAAACAAAAAGGGGTGATTTCATTTACCTAGAAACTTATGGGATTCCTCTTAGGAAAGATGGTGAGATGTATGCCGTATTAGGTATAGCTAAAAATATAACGGAACGTAAAAAAGCAGAAAAAAAATTAAGGGAATCAGCAGATATGTTTAAGGCATTGTTTAAAGAAGGATCAATACCTGCATATACTTGGAAAAATGTGGAGGGTAATTTTGTTTTAATTAATTACAACAACGCTGCGGCAAAAATAACTCATGGAAACGTAGAAAATTACATAGGATATAAAGCTTCTGAGATGTACAAAGATCGGTTAGACATTTTGAATGATTTACATTTATGTTTGAATGATAAAACTCATGTTAATCGAGAAATTAAGTATCGATTTCAATTCTCTAATGAAGAAAAAGTTCTTCTTGTAAATTATAGTTATGTCGAACCAGATTTAATAATTGTGCGTACCGAAGACATAACAGAAAGAAAGAAGGCAGAAGAGCGGTTAAAAGAATCCGAGCTTAAATATCGTAATATGGTTAATAATTTAGATGTAGGTTTTTATCAAGTTACTCTTGATGGGATAATGTTGAATCACAATCCGGCTCATAATAAAATTTTAGGATACGATCTTTCAGAAAGTTTAGTTGGAAAAAAAGTTACGGATTTTTGGCAACATCCGGAAGAAAGAGAGAATTATTTAAAACAAATTTTAAGCGATACGTATGCAAAGAATTACATCTGCCCTTCCTTAACAAAGAATGGAAAAAAGATTGTCGTTCAATTAAATTCCCATTTAATGTCAGACAAACATGGGAAGTTTTATGGAATTGAAGGAACATTTATTGATGTTACAGAAAAATACAAATTAGAAGAAAAGCTTCGAGAATCTGAAAAAAAATATCGCAATTTGTATGACAACACTCCCTTTTCGGTAGTTCTAATCAACACTCAAGGAGTTGTTGTAGACATGAACCCAAAAACTAAAGAAATGTTTGGATACGATAGGCATGAAATAATAGGTAAAAAATTTATGAATCTTTCTATAATACATAAAGATTATTTACCAACGCTTCTCACAGTTTTTGGAAAGTTTGTTAAAGGCGAGAGAATACATCGAATGGATATTAAAATAAAAAGAAAAGATGGTGTTGTATTTTGGGCAAATTTACAAGCAGCACTAACAAAAATAAATGATAAAACTTACGTTCAAGCCTTGTTTACTGATATAACAGCAAAAAAGGAAGCTGAGATCCTCGTAGAAAAAGAAGTGGAAAAATTAAAAGAACTTGACAAAATCAGGAAAAATTTAATTTCGCGAGTATCTCACGAACTAAAAACGCCTCTCGTTTCTGTAAGTGGAGGATGCGAACTTCTTTTAACACTTTATGGAGAGCAACTAAGTAAAGAAGAATTAGAAATAATTGAGCTAATAGAGAAAGGAGGAAAAAGACTAAAATATTTAGTTGATAATTTAATTGATATCTCCAGAATAGACTATGAGAAATTTAAACTTTTAAAGGAACCCAACGATCTCAGCGCCATAATTCGGGAAATATCTAAAGAATTAAATTATTCGATTAAGAATAGAAAAATAAATTTAATGCTTTTATTACCAGAATCGTTCCAGATTAATTTAGATCTCGTTAGGATTGAGCAGGTGATCATGAATCTTTTATCTAACGCTATAAAAAATACACCACCTAATGGGGAGATTGTAATCAAGTTGATAAAAAAAGAGAATTATGCTGAATTTTCGATACATGATACGGGGATCGGTATATCTCCAGAGGAAATGGAAATGCTTTTTACAAGGTTTGGCAAATTAGAGCGATATGGAGAGGGTTACGAATATATTGATATCCAAGGTACGGGTTTGGGATTATATATTTCAAAAGAAATAGTTGATTCTCACGAGGGAGAAATAAGAGCTGAATCCGAGGGAAGAAATAAAGGCAGCACATTCATTGTAAGACTACCAATTACATGATTTATCTACAAAAAAAGATTTACAAAAGTTTCGCCATCTTAAAACCTTGCTCAATAAGATCAAAGTTTAGGTTTCCTAATTTTTCTCCCATTCTTTTTAACACAACATCTTTAAGGTTCTTCAGTTGTAGTTCTGGTAATGCTTTTGATAGTAATCCTAATATAGGGGTGTTGATAACGGGATTTCCATCGATGGTTAAGTTCTTTTCAAGCGATAAATTACTAATATTGGCAACAATAACCCTTGTGTTGCTACTGAGGTTAAATTTCTCAACAAAATGTTCGGGATTTTTATCAGAATTAACGATAAAAATGCCACGATCTTCGAGGGAATTAACATCTTCTTGAGTTAAGACACTGTCATCAAAGACTATTAGTATATCGGGATTTTCAATTTGTGCCCTATCATATATTTTTTCATGCCTAGATAACTTAACATACGCTTGAACTGGAGCTCCCCTTCTCTCAGCACCAAAAGATGGATATGCATGAACATCAATGAAATTCCCACTTAAATAACTAGCTTCCGCTATTATTTCACATGCTGTTACTATACCCATACCGCCTCTACCAAGTAGTACAATTTTAATTAATTCTAAATTGCTCATCTTTCAAACCTAATATGATCACACATTGTTTCTTCGTAAGAATCTTATTACTTAAAGAGTTTATTCAAAAATTAAAAACTTTTGTAATTTGTTGCTTTAGGGCTTCACGATTCATTGAATGAATTCATTGGTGATAAAAAGTATAAAGATAATGAATCATAACAAAGAATAATCAATCAAAAATTTTCTACTAAATCAAAGTATTGAAAATGATCAACCAAAACGGGTTTTTTGAAGGTAGAGAAACTAAGAAGTTATTTTATCAGAAATGGTCACCCGATTCGGGAACTATTAAAGCTTACATAATTGCATTTCATGGATGGGGAACGCATTCAGATAGAATAAATGTTCCAGCAGAATATTTCACAGAAAAGGGTTATGTCATCTATGCTTTCGATATCAGGGGACATGGGAGAAATTTAGGAGACTTCCCTGGACATATCGATAGTATGGACCATATCCAAAAAGATATCGTATTATTCATTGATTTAATAAAAAAACAAGATAATGACAAGAAAATTTTCTTAATGGGCCACGCATTTGGAGCCTTAATTTCTTTAATTTTTGCTATAAATCACCCAGCTATACCTGGTGTAATAGCATCTTCACC
>SOKP01000111.1 GCA_004375715.1 Promethearchaeota archaeon
GATTTGCTTACTGAGATGAGAATGATCAAACATTACTATTCCTCAAAAGGCATTAAAGCTCGAATAGGGATAGAACATTAACGAGGTATAGTGAGCTTAGATATGGGAATTAAGAATTTTATTTCTTCATTCATCTTAAAGTTCTCTAATGTAAAATTTAATAATATTCTTATAGATCACCACAAATATCTTGGTAAACGCGAAAATTCGCTCAAAATTTATGACCGCCCACCTAGAAACATGATTTTGTCACCTTTTAATTTGACTTTTGATCCTACAGATCGATTGCTTATCGTAAATTTTGAGGAGGATCCTATATACTACAGTATAGAACTTCAAGTTTTCAATAAATTAGACAAAGAATTCCCCCTTGTAATCATGTATCGAAAGGATAACATGATGGATATTTATTATACTAATGAGATTGTAATAAAAAATAGAAAAAAGATGGTCGCAGATTTACTTACAAAGGTTTCATTTAATCAGCTTGAAGATATTGAATATAAATTTCAATTTGATGAGATGGGCTTAGATGCTTACCTCTTTTTAAAAGATAAGTTAGAAAAAGAAATTGAATTTAAAATTAAAGAAAAAATTCCTGGGAGAGAATTGACTTCAATTTTAGCTCCAATTGGTATAGCTAGTAAAAAACCTGAGTACTTCCCCATCGTTTTCCTAAAAAAGTTCGGTATGGTAATCAAAGAAAACTCAGAAATTTTTGTCAAAATTCATGGCTTTTCAAGAGACACGACAGAAATGCCTGTTCGAACGAATAAAATGAGTTTTTATTTAGCTCGCTATTCTTTAGAACCAGTAATCTGTAATTGGAATAATAATTTTAGTGGCAACATAAACCCTATAATTTTAAATCCACCAACCCTAAATATATCTAATGAAAATATAACATTTAGCCTTGTAAAGAACTCTGATTACTACGAGATAAGAAAAATCTCTGGAAAAGACGAAGAGGACCATACTGTTTCTTTCGAATTTTCTCCAGCAATACCCAATTTATTATCTCTAAGAAGCAATTCGAAAATAAATGGAAGATTTTCCACCATAATTGATAAAAAAAAGGGGATTTTTGCAGGGGAATATTATTTAACTCGTACTGGGAAGGTTATTGAGTTTAGTGTTACACCAACCAAAGGATGGCAGCCATTTCCTGGAAAATTATGGTTAAAAACTTATAAATGGATTTCAGAAATATATGTTCAAGATATCAGAGATATTAAAATCAGTTCCAATTGGCGAAGAATAAAAGGATGATATTTTACTTGGAGTATTTTAATAATACTTTCTTTCTGGAATAGTTTCTATAATATCTCGGATTTTGTTTTTCTTTTCATTAAAAATCTTTAGTGAAAAGGTAAATTTATTCGATACTACATCTTTTAGATGCATATCAAGAAATGATTCCAAAGATTCTAGTTTTTCAATATTTCCTTCTGTAATACAATATAAAAAGAACTGATTTTCGAGTTTTTTAAATGATAAAAAACGATATTTTTGGAAACCTGATTTTATTGAAATCCATCTTGGATAACCTTTCATGTTT
>SOKP01000116.1 GCA_004375715.1 Promethearchaeota archaeon
AAAATTATCTACCAAATATCGAAATCTTTGATAGTAAATTTTTTTATTTTTGAAAGAATCGGAAATAAACTTATATAATTAAAAGCTAAGAAAGCGATAAATAATAACCCTATGATATTAATTGGCAACGATATGGTGGGTAAATAAACGCGATCGAATAATACTAAAGAGTTTATTATCATTCCAATCCCCATACTTACCAGCAAGGACGGGATGATCATGTAAAACGCTTCTAAGAAGAGGATTTTTTTAATGGATTTATATTTGGCCCCTACAGCCCTCATAATTAGGAAATCTTTAGCTTTTTCTAAAATATTACCTTTTTGATAGTTATACAGTGCAAAAATCGATATTATCGCCATCACAATAATAATTAGTGAAGGATAAAAAGTAAGGATTTCAAGATAAGAATAATTGTTCTCAAAAGTTTGATTTAAATTGACAAAACTAAAATTTTCTCCTAGACTCGCTTGAATAATCAGCTCAATATCTCCAATTACATCAGCATACTCACTAGATTGTACCTTAAGTAAGAGAAGATTAATCTCATTCGAACTAAAATTCAGATCTCCTTGCATGACACTTAAATCTACATATCCCGCAGATCCGCTGTAAAAACTATCTATAACGACAGCAGAAATGTGAAATGGATGACCCGTTCCTAATTCTTCAATACGCATGCTTTGATCCAAGGGATAATCAAATAGATTATATCCTAATCCGTCCCCTATCATCATATTGTCAGAATCCTCGTCACCAATGTATTCGCCTTCAATCTCAAAATCTTGTATAATTTCGCTCGCATTAAATCCTATAATAGGAATAACCGCTTGTCTATCTTGCCCAACTGCCAAAGAACCTCCATCTTCAAATAAATGGTAGCCGTCTAGCTCAGTAACATTAAAAAAATTGATTAATCGCTGGTCAATTCTTTCAATTTCAGTAAAATTAGTTAATTCTTCAACTTTAGAAAGATTAAACAGGTAATTTGTGTTAAGAAAGTCAATATTATCTTGTGTTACGAGAATGTCCGGATTGGAGAACATATCATACATTAAAGTGTAGTTTTGAAGGACGTCTTTATGACCAATCGCAACAATATTTGTTCCTTGCGCCTTTTTAATCCATTCTTGTGAAGAAGTCTTTAGTACAATACTCCCTAACCCTAAAGTAAAAATTATTAGAGAGATAATTGTAAATACAATTAAATATCTCTTAAATTCACCCCTCCTTCTGAGAGTATTTAGGACTGAAATTTTAACATTATACCCGATTGAACTTAACCACTTTGGAATTGTAGTTAATTTTTTTGAAGCGTCGTAGTTCGAAGGAATATCTCTTGAAAATAATTTTATGGTGTTTTGTGTTCCTAATTTCCTTAACACAACTCCAGGGAAAAGATAAATCCCGACAAAACACGATATAAACAGAATAGGAATATAGATAAGATCAACTTGAAAGGTCGCTAAGGCTCCTAAAAATGTAGCTATAAAGAAGAAAATTACGTATGAGATAAACCCTATTATAGTTCCTATGACAAAACCAATAAGAAAAACCACATAAACTTCTGTTAAATAGAAACCATACAATCTCTGAGGGATTGAACCTAAAGCCTTCATTATCGCTATATCGCGCTTTTTGGTTATAATCAAGGTAGTGGTAACGATAAGGACAACTACAAAAGCTAAGATTAACACAAGTATAAGCACTAACGAAGTGAAATCAATAAAAATAATGCTAATTCCGCCTGAAAAAAAGAAAGAATTTTCATAATCGTACGTTATAAAGCTGTTAAAGCCTATCGATGATGTGAAATTAATTAAAAATACAGTGAACGCTATAACTAAAACGATCATCATTGTATAAGAGAAAGTCGTCTCGCGCTTCCTATAAAAATCTTTTAAAGCAAAATCTAACGAAATTTTAACGGCACCGTATTTTTTTAATTTTTTGTTTGCGAATTAACAGGTTATTCATTTACTATTTTACCGTCTTCAAAATTTATTACGCGATTTGCGAGTTCTATTAAGTAATCATCGTGAGTTGCAATAATAATAGTTTTTCCCTCTTGCTTCATATCGCTAAAGAGATCTCTAATGAATAAGCTCGTCCTTTTGTCTAAATTTGCTGTTGGTTCGTCTGCAATGATAATCGGAGGATCGTTTGCTAAAGCTCGTGCTATAGCAACCCTCTGTTGTTCGCCAGCAGATAACTGGAAGGGTAAGTGTTCTCGTCTGTCCCCTAAGCCAACTTTTTTTAAGAGATTTAACGCTCTTTCTCGTTGCTCTTTTAAACTCATTCCAGCTAATTTCATAGGAAACATGATGTTTTCTTCAGCAGTAAGGGTGCTTATAAGATTATAGTTTTGAAATATGAATCCCGAATTTATTAATCGAAAGGTAGCGAGGGATTCTTCGTGTAAGTTACTAATCTTGACCCCACTAGAGTAAATTGACCCCCTATTTGGAGTGTCCAGCCCACCTATTAAATTTAGCAGGGTTGTTTTTCCGGCTCCTGATGGTCCTTTAATAATAACAAAATCTGATTCTTTAATTCCTAAAGAGACTTCATCGACTGCTTTCACTATAAAATCGCCAATTTCATAATCCTTACCTAAATTTTTTGCCAAGATTAAAAAGTTTCCTTCTTTAATCTCTCTTAAAATTGCGATGTCCTCTATATCTGGAGCCTCTTCGATAAATTCTTTCTCCATTTTTAATACTTAAAGTAATTCTTCTTCTGATTCTTTTTTCTATAATTCTTAGTGATTTAAAACCTTATGCCATCATTTTACGTTTAAAGTAAATATTGGGTTGAAATTGACTACTCAGACAAAGGTTTATATAGTGCCGTGTTACAATCTAATTTAGAGAGGAAGTCAGAAATTATAAATATCCCCTAATTTCCTAATTTAAAAAATTTAAATGGTAACGTACGGAAACTAAATTTTATCCCAAAACTTACCTCATTATGAGGTCAATTTCCGGCTTCTCTCTATCTTCTCCTTTATACGGAATCATACATTTTTGTCTTCATTAAATTAGAAAATATTTATCTTAAGTAAGATATTTTATTATTAAATATCTACAAATCATAATCAAAGAGAAGTCAGAAATGGATTTTGAGAAATTAACAGAACTAATTATTGAATTAGAAGTAGATGATATTGAAGCTGCCGTAAAGGAAGCGTTAGAAGTAGACGGAAAGGATCCTTTTGACATTATGAACGCTTTAACAAAAGGAATGGACGAAGTAGGACGCCGTTACGAAGAAAAGGAATATTATCTTACTGAACTCGTACTTGCTGGCGAAACCATGAAGGAAGCGTTTAAAGTGCTCCAACCAGCCTTGGCTGCTTCAGATAAATCGGTGGATAAGATAAAAATTATCATTGGCACCGTCAAGGGAGACAATCACGATATCGGTAAAAATATTTTAGGGTCGCTATTATTAAGCAATGGTTTTGAAATCTTCGATTTAGGAATGGACGTTGATGAAAATGCTATCATTGATAAAGTAAAGGAAACTGGAGCTGACATTGTTGCTTTGAGTTCATTGTTAACAATGACCGTCGAACAAATTAAAGTAGTTCATGAAGCTTTAATCACAGCCGGTTTAAGGGATTCTGTAAAGCTGATTGTTGGTGGAGCCCCCTTGAACATGGAACTTGCTAAAAAACTGGGAGCAGATCTTTTCGCGGATGATGCAGTTTCAGGGGTTAAAATTATCAAGAAAGCATTTGGAAAGTAATTCACTTTTTATCTATTTTTATTTTTATACTTTAACCTTTCCAACTTTATTGTATCAAATCTGTGAATTTATAAATTATAAAGTCGTTTTATATGAAGGTGTTTTTTCGAATTTTAAATGGCAAAAAGTTGTTTAAAATATAATAAATAATTTTAATTTATTGTGGAAAGTATATTCTCTTAGGAGAATTATAAATTAAATTAATTCTAAATACAAAAAATCTTTATAAAAGATATATAAATCAAAGAAGGTAGTAATGATGGCTGACGAAAAAAAGGAAAGACAATATGACGCGGAATTGGATACGAGGGGTCTTTTTTGTCCAGAACCAATTTTTGAAGTGCGGACTTTTTCAGAGAGTTTGGATATCGGTCAAACTTTTAAGGTTTTAGCCGATGATCCTGCAGCAGAAGAAGATTTGAAGAGATGGGCAAAACGAACTGGGACAGAACTAGTAGAATTCGTAAAAGATGAAGACGATTTGATTTTTTATTTTAAGAAGAATAAATAGCAAAAAAACGGACAAATCATATCATAGAGGGAAGAATTATGAGTATTTATCTTGATAACCAAGCTGCTAAGCCTGTCGATGTAAGAGTAATGGCTGAGATGACGCTATATTTCAACGAAAAATTTGCTAATCCTGCTTCTCTTCATTGCGATGGAGACATCGCTACAGATATTTTAGAAAAATCGCGGGAACAAGTAGCTAATTTTATCAATGCCCCAAATTCATCCGATATCTTATTTACTTCTGGTGCGACTGAATCTAATAATTTGGGAGTAATCGGTGCAGCGAGGAGGCTAAAGAAAAAAGGGAACCATATTATTATTTCTGAAATCGAACACATTTCAATCTTAAACATCGGAAAATACCTTGAAAGAGAAGGGTTTAGAGTGAGCAGGGTAGGTGTGGATAGATTTGGGAAAATTCGATTAGACAAGCTTGAAAGGTTAATTACTGACGAGACAATTTTAATTTCTATATCTACTGCTAGTAATGAAGTTGGAACCTTACAACCTACTGCCGAAATAAGTAAAATCGCTCAAGAAAAAGGAGTTTTATTCCATACAGACGCTGTAGCTAGCGAAAGTGTGATTCCTATTGATGTTCAGGAAGTTCCAATTGATCTGATAACGCTATCATCGAACGATATCTATGGTCCTAGAGGGGTTGGTGCGCTCTATTTAAAAAAAGGTGTTCGCGTTAATCCTATTATAATAGGCGGTGGTCAAGAGAGGGGAATGAGATCAGGCTCCGAAAATGTTCCAGGAATAGTTGGATTTGCTAAAGCTGCTGAAATCACAAAGAAAGAAATGCCCCAAGAATCCGAAAAATTAAAAATTTTAAGAGACAAGCTTATTAAAAATGTTTTAGATACAATTCCAAAATCGCATTTAAACGGTCATCAAGAAGATAGGCTTCCTCACAACGCACACTTCCGGTTTGATTATATTGAGGGAGAATCGCTAATCTTAACGTTAAAAGAGCATAACATAGCAGCCGCTACTGGTTCGGCGTGTAGTTCAAAGACATTAGAACCGTCCCATACTCTTATTGCAATGGGTTTACTTCATGAAGAAGCGCATGGGAGTCTACTAGTTTCGTTAGGGAGAACTACTCGTGAAACTGACATTGATCGCCTTTTAGAAGTATTGCCTGATCAAGTAAAAAGGTTGAGAAAGTTGTCGCCGTTAACACCTTCTGATCTACTAAAAAAATATGAAGAGGTAAAATAAAAAAATGAAATCTACTCAATATTCTGATAAAGTATTAGATCATTTCAAGAATCCGAGAAATGTAGGAGAAATAGAAGACGCAGACGGAATTGGTCAAGTTGGGAATCCTGTTTGTGGAGATCTTATGTGGATAT
>SOKP01000231.1 GCA_004375715.1 Promethearchaeota archaeon
ACATAAGTTTTCGAATTTATTCTAAAATACTGCTTTAAACCCGCATTCTTGTTAAAATCTTTTATTAGTTTCAGGATCGAAGATAGTAATGCGACAATAAATATTGAAATCACAGGATTTATCCAGACGCCGAAAATGGAAAAAATTACAAAGGAAAGTATAGTTTGTACTATTCCTCCAATAACTAATATGATAGCTATTACTTTAAGCTTATATATTCCATAAAGAGAACAAAAAACTAATGATATAGCCAATACGGAAGCTAATATCAATGTTGTTAAAATGAAGTAGTCAGTTCCTACATATAGGATGTTTATATTAGAAAAAAGAGAGAGGAAATATGTAAGAGGAGAAATAAAAAGGCCAAATATACAAACAAAGGCAAGCATAAACAAAGACAAATAACTTAAATAATCTAAAAAGAGTCTAGTTTTTTTGTAATTTTCAGATAAAGAATTAATTGTTTCATAAATCACAAAAAGTGAAAAAATAACTACAATCAAACCAATGACTAGAGCCCAGATAATAAGATTGCTTTCACCTGTAAAGGCATGTAATGATGTTAAGCCTCCCCCCCGCGTTATTAAAGTAGAAAAAATTATTGATAAAAAAATCAATATCACATTAATCTTAACTAGTTTACTGTTATTTTTTTTAAAAGTTATTGTGTGAAAGTAAGCTGTACTAAAGAACCATGGGATAAGAGAAACAATCTCAACAGGATCCCATCCCCAGTACCTACCCCATGTTAATGCTATTTTTGCCCAATACGCTCCCAATCCTATACTTAAAGTCAAAACTAACCATCCAAACTTCAAGCTAATATCATAAAAAGATTTTTGATAGGAATTTTGTAAAGATAAGTTTGGTCTTAACATTCTAATAAATGAAACAGTAAATGGGATTAAAAAAATAGCATAAGCAATAAATGTAAACAGTGGATGCCAAATCATAAATGGTGATATTAAAAGGGAATTTAAACCTAATCCGTTAGGAAATATAATTGGAGTCTCTGCTTGAAAAGGATTGTAGATAAATAAAATTATCAGAAAGATCGATGAAATTAATAAAGAGATTATGGTTGATAATATAAAAACAAAATCATTTCTATTTTGGTTCTTGAGCCTATAGAAGAAAATAACTATTGTATTAAATACCATCCAAGTCATGATTGAACCTGCTTCGCCAGCCCAAATTGCCACAAATTTGTATATAAGTGGGAGTGTAGTTTTACTATAGCTCCAAACATATATAATATCAAAGTAATCGTTAAGAAAGCAATATTCAAGGAGCAAGAAAAAAGATATTGTGAAAGTCATGCTTAAAGAAAATAAAAAATAAATATTTCGTTTAAACTTTAAAAGATAAAATAGATCAATGATAGTAATTATGATAGTGGAAATAATTAGAAGGTTCCCGATAAGAGAAATGATAAATATCTTGATATTTAACCCAAATAAATCTAAAAAAAGAGGAATAACAATAACGATACTGAGGATCACAATTAAATCAATAAGGAATATCTTCTTTAGTGAATAATGATCAATTTTCATTATAAAAAAATGAAATAACTAGTATTAAAAAAGATTATTATAAAATTTTATAAACAAGAACCTAACTCTTTTTCTTTTTGGCTGTATATAGAAAAAAGTGTGCAATTTTCGCATCAAACTTTAAAATTCACTAATAATTTCTAAATAAAAGCTTTAATTGTTATGTAATACCAATTAAGATTATTACAATACAACGTAAGGATTATGAAAAAGAAAATTTTCGTACTATTTATCGTAATTATTAGTTTACCATTATTGCTACTGGTTATTAATGGAAATGCAACTCCAGACCAAGTATTAGACCATGATATCTGTCATACAGTACCCGGAGGATATACAATTTCAGCTGATATAAATGGCACAACCGTAAATCCTTCAGATGATATTTATTTTAATGTAACTGGTTCAGCTGTTATTATTTTTAATGTAACTGCTACTGGAAACAGTTTATTTGTTCAAGCTCCTAATGAAAACACGACCATAATGCAGAATGGGCAATTAAATATTCTTCCTACTACTGATAGAATATTAGATGATTCTGGAGAAGATAAAAATTCGAGTCTAAACGCGATAATTATAACCTTTAATATTACGATTCCTGAAACAGAAGGGTATTACTCTCTTTTCATTCTTGCAGGAGACAACTCATCAGGCGTTGGTAATCCACCTGATTTTCAATATATAGAAATTGGGTTTAGTGTTGGAGGTGCGGCTCCTGAACCTGAAGATGAGTTCGAAATATTCAATCACTTCGGATTACTCCTCGGTATGTCTGCTTTGATACTTCTTTCCGTTGGAACTATCCTCGTATTAATAAACGAAAACAAATTTGTAAAAATCCACGGTATATTTAGTGGAGCATCTTGGATATTAACCCTGATCAACGCTATTTCTTTGATTACACAATTTAATTTAGATAATATAGATATTTGGTTTTCGTTTGAGCCCTTCGGAGTTCATGTAAGCCATATAATATTAGGCGCTACGGGATTATTTACGGGGCTGCTTAGTATGCTGTTTGGAATTGCAGCTGAACGTAAATATGCCAAACTTACGGGATATATTACATTGATTTGCTGGTGGTCAGGATACTTTTTAGCTCTTATAATAGTTCCCCCAGCTTTAGATGATTTAATAATAAACATTCTACCTATTATAATGAGTTTAATCATACCTGTATCAATAGGAGTTTTATTGTGGTATATAGAAACGAAATTGCGTAATTATAAAAGGAAAAGAAAGTAATAAGCGTAAGATTCAAGAATTTTAAATCGAAGTGTTAAAAAAATGAATGATACAACAGTCAAAGAAAATAGAACTGGGAATTTAACCCAAGTCCCCAAAAAAGTAAAGAAAAGGGGGAGAAAGCGTAATTTCGAGGAAATAGTTAAAGAATTTATTTCCCCCTACCATGTAAGCACTAATCGATACGAGCTTGAATCTGCATCTGCTGATCTTACATCGTTACCATCGTATCATTACAAATTTAAAAAGAATTATCTTGCGAGTATTATTGTTCGACCTGCTGATACAGAGAGCTTATCTATATTAATTAAGAAGTGTTGGGAACTTTCGCTACCTATAACAATAAGAGCCGCAGGTACATCATGCTTTTCTTCAGCAACTCCTGCAAAAGGTGGAGTGATAATTGATATGCGCCGAATTAACAAGGTTGAGCATATCGATGCTGAAAAAATGACAGTAAGAGTGGGGGCAGGAATATCCTGGTTAAATTTAATGGAAAAGCTTTCAGATTACGGTCTTGCGCCGAAAGCCTATCCGACTAGCTTCAAAACTTCTTGTGTGGGTGGTTATATTGCAACACCTGGGAAAGCAGGAATCGGGGTATCAAAGTATGGTACAATGGCAGATTCAATAATATCGTTAACATTTGTTCTTCCTAATGGGAAAATCGAACATATTCCGAAGGATTCGAATGGGGAAATATCACTTGATGATATTACTGGAACTTATGGCATATACGGTGCGATCTCAGAGGTAGAGTTATCTCTAACAAATTTAAAAACTTCTTTAGAGATTGTAGGCTATGGATTTTCCTCTCTTGAAAATGCTGTTAATTATTACAAAGATATAATGAGTAAAGTACCGGATAAACCATTTTTTCTTTCAATTTCAGAACGAAAGTTTGAACAATACTCACACATCAATTTCCCAAGTCAAGATTGGTTAGTTTGGGCCGTTTTTTACGATGATCCGGAGGAAACTTTTCGTAGTGTTTCCGCTGCTGATAGAATAGCTCAAAATTTTAAAGGTGTTAGAGTAGATGAATCTTATTTAAAAGAAAAATGGCGCGATATTAGCGATGCTGAAGTGGCTATTGGAAGGACGAGTAGGAATATTATCTTCCAAGAATATTGGATTTCAAACGAGAGATTATTATCCTTTTACGAGAGTTATATAAATAAAGCGAGCAAGTATAAATTTCCTATCGCAACTTATACGATTTCTGGGGAAGAAGGAATGAGCCGAGTAAAAATATTTGGTCTCTCAGACATTACTAGACCAATCGAATTTTTTACTGTCAAGGCATTTTTGCACGATTTATCCATGGAAGCGTTTAAACAAGGAGATAACCTCTACACAATTGGGATTGTTAATACTTTTTATTTGCGAAAATATAGGCGAGAAGTTGTAAAAAATAGGAAAATATTGAAAAATAAGTTAGACCCCAAAGATTTATTCAACTCGTATCGGATCGTAAAAGCTAGAATGAAACATTGGCGGATTTCACTACTTTTTACGACAGCAAAATTACTGTATAAAATATCTTTTAAAAAATAATTGAATAGTTGTAGGAACGAGTAAATATCATAATATGATATCTCAAATAAAATATAACAATTAAAATTAATTAAGTAAAACCATCTTGTAAAGTTGGAAGCTCTTAAAACGAACAGAGAGAAAAAAAAATGAGTGAAGGCAAGGAAAAGAATGATATAAGAAATGTAATTACAACAGGTCCACCGGTTGCTGGTTTAGTTTCTCCTTCTAGAGAGAATTTAATTAAACCAAAAACAAAGGATAAAGAAGAAAAATTCGGTTATGATCGTTGTACTCATTGTGGGTATTGTCGCCATGTTTGTAAAGTCTATAATACATCTTGGTCAGAAACTGATTATGCTGGGGGACGGAATAGAATTATTAAAGCATTAGATCGTAAGGATATTAAGTTTGATAGTGAAGAAATAATACCATCTGTTTTTCGCTGTATGCTCTGTGGGAATTGTAAAGTAGTCTGCCCTGTAGGAATTGACACGCTTGAAGTGTTTCAAAATTTTCGCAAAGCCGTTGTGAAAAGAGGCGCCATGCCCAAGAAGTTAGTAGGTCTTCGAAAATCAATCCTTACTAATAATAATCCTTTTCTTGAACAACATACTGATAGATTTAATTGGTGTGAGGGTTCCGAGGAGGGTAAACTAGCTTATGAACGGGCAAAAAAAGAACTTGCAACTATTGATAATGAACTTGCAGCTGGGGGTCTAAAGGCAAAAAAACAAGAAACTCATAAAGTTGGTTACTTTGTTGGTTGTACATCTTCTTATCGAAATAAAGAATTGGTCAATGCAACAAGCTCAGTTTTAGGAAAGTTAGGAATTGAATTTGTTGTTTTTCCGGAGGAAAGATGTTGTGGATCAGTATTATTTCGAACAGGATTAGAGGATGACGCTTTAGAGCTTGTTAAACATAATTATAAAATGATTCGTGAAAGCGGGGTTTCTGAAGTTGTTTTTTCATGTTCAGGATGCTTTTCGACATTTACTTTAGAATATACGAAGTTTGCTGGAGGAAACTTAGGTTTTGACCTTTCTCATTTAACGCAATATGCCTTAAAAATTGTAAAAGAGAAGAACCTAAAAATTAGGTATACCAAACGAACAAAAGAAGATCCTCTGTTGATTACTTACCATGATCCCTGTCATTTAGGGAGATATTGTGGTGTTTATGAAGAACCACGAGAATTACTTCGAATGATTGAAGGTATAAAATTATTTGAAATGAAGCATAATAGAGACATGTCTTGG
>SOKP01000104.1 GCA_004375715.1 Promethearchaeota archaeon
AAAGGTATCTTAAAACGATACCCACATGAACTAAGTGGGGGTATGAGGCAACGTGTAATGATTTCCATGGCACTCTCGTGTAATCCAAAGCTATTAATCGCCGATGAACCAACAACTGCCTTAGATGTAACTATTCAAGCTCAGATTCTTGATTTAATGAAAATTTTAATTAAGAAATTTAATACATCGATTCTCATGATTACACATGATTTAGGAGTTATCGCAGAATTGTGTGAGAGAGTAGCTGTTATGTACAGCGGGAATATTGTGGAAAACGCATCAGCTGAAGATTTATTTAAAAATCCCCGCCATCCATATACTAAAGGACTTATTGGTTCGATTCCAAGCTTAGAAAAGAGAGACCAAGAATTAATCACAATTCGAGGAATGGTACCTAACTTAATTTATCCCCCATCTGGCTGCAGATTCCACCCTAGGTGTGATTACCGATTAGAGATTTGTGATAAAGTAAAGCCAAACAATATTGAAGTCGACGATAAACACTTTGTTGCTTGCCATCTTTTCGATCCTAAATATAAAAATTCCCCAAAATATCAATAGGGTGAAGACGGAGATAAAGAATTATATAAAGTATAACATAAAAAATTGATAGTTTATTAGTTGAAAGGAAAATAAGAAAATGACTGTTTATAGCGATAAGATAAAAAACTCCTCAGCAGAAGATATAAAAAACTCAGATAAGAAAAGACGGGTTATTCTTTCTACAAAAAATCTCAAGATTTATTACCCAATATTCGGCGGGCTTTTCAAACGAACTATTGGATATGTTAAAGCTGTAGATGGTGTCACTTTTAACCTTTATGAAGGAGAAACTCTTGGTTTAGTTGGAGAGAGTGGTTGCGGTAAGACCACCATAGGAAAAGCTATATTAGGTCTTGTGCGTATTGCGTCAGGAGAAATTTCCTATAAAATGCAAAATATAAAACATCCATATGACAAAGAATTACGAAAAAAAATTCAGATGGTGTTTCAAGATCCTGATTCTTCTTTAAATCCGCGCTGGAAAATAGTTAATGTTATAGGTGAACCTCTCAAAATTCTGTTAGGATTGAAAAAAAGAAAAAAGATTCGTAGGCGTGTTCTTGAACTTCTAGAAACCGTTTCAATGAAGAGAGAACACTTGGATCGATATCCACATGAATTTTCTGGAGGTCAAAAACAAAGAATTGTAATAGCCAGATCTCTTGCATGTAATCCTGAAATTATAATTTTGGATGAACCAACTTCTGCTCTGGATGTCTCCGTTCAAGCTCAAATCTTAAATTTATTAAAACAACTTCAGAATAAATTTGGCTTATCTTATCTTTTCATAACTCATGATTTAAGTGTGGTACAACATATAGCTGATAGAATCGCAGTAATGTACTTAGGCAAATTCGTGGAGACCGGCACACTTGAAGAGGTTTTTTATCATCCATCACACCCATATACTAAAGCCTTGTTATCTGCACGACCTACATTTGATCCTGGTTCAAAACAAAACAGAATTATATTAGAAGGTGATGTGCCCAGTCCAATTAATCCACCTTCAGGATGTGCATTTCATCCTAGGTGCCCTAACAAAGAAGACCATATTGGATGTGGTGTAGATGAACCCAGACAGATTCATCTCGGTGGTGATCATTATATATATTGCCTACCTTTTAAAAAAGAAAAAGCATCCTATGAAGGAGTAGATTATATTTCAGATACATGGACCACATAATATTTTTATCTTAGGTCTTTTTTCGAAATATGAAAAATAACTTCCATCCTTTTTAAATTATAACATATAATAGTAATCTTCATGAATTTTGGTAAATATTGAACAATAAATATATTTTTTCCTATTTAAAAGTGCAATGTGATCAATATCGCGGATTTAGAAATATTTCATGAAAGAGAGATTATAAATCATGTAAATTCTTTAATGTTTGATCGTGAGGCAGGAACTAAAGGTGAAAATAAATCAATAAATTATATACAAAAAGTTTTAACTCAAGAAAACATCGAAAATAAAACTGAAACTTTTAAATGGTCTAAAACAATTACAATTTTAGTAAAGATAATATCTATTTTTTTAATAAGCTCATCTGTTCTCTTCCAAACATTAGTTTTTTTTAATTTGAATTGGCTTATGATATTTATCGACTTAATTTTAATTGTTATAATTATAGTTGTTCTAAAGGTTTTATTTGATACGACACATGTATTGTTAATAGGAAGAAGGAAAAAATCTAAAAATATTATTGCCAAAATACCAGCAAAAGAAAAAAAACCAAAACGCCCTCTAATTATCTTTTCTGCTCATTATGATTCCAAATCAGAAAATTATTCATATAATTTAAGAAAATATTTTTTTTTAGTAGAGGGAACTTTAATTTTTCCCTTTATAAGCTTCACATTAATTCTTTCGGTTTGGAGTGTACTTACAAATTTTTCATATTTATCTCTTAATGATTTTTATTACATGTTAATTGCTAAAATAATTGACTTTTCATATGTGACATTTGGATTTTTAACGATTTCAATCATGATTTTAATTTTAAACAGGGATCCGAGTAAGTCACTTGGTTCGATTGATAATGCTAGCGGGGTTTCAATTTTAATTGAGCTAGCAATACTTTTCAATAAAAATCCCCTCGAACAAATAGATGTTTTGTTTTTATGGTGTGGTGCTGAAGAATGGGGATTATGGGGTTCAAAACAATTCTGTATGAAGCACTTTAATGATTTAAATCAAGAATATAACCTTGATGAGTCTTATAATATTAATATTGATATGGTAGGGACTTATATAGGGCTTATAAATAAAACTGGTATTTTGAAAAAAAACAACTTTAACAAAAATATTGTTGATGTTTTAGAAGCAACAGCAAACAATTTAAAAATTCCCTTAAGAAAATTTGATGTGACTATTGAACCTAGAAGTGACCATATATCTTTTCGATCTTTTGCTAAAAAAGCTCAAAAAACCATGGAAGTTTGTTGTTTTCTTTCAAATAAAGATACACAGTTTATTCATACTTCAAGAGATACTCCTAATAAGTGTATTCCCAATAATCTCAAAGGTTGCGTAGATATTTGCTATAATGCAATTAAAAGCATAGATTTGAGAATAGAATAAATAAAATCAGATAATTTTTGCAGTTTATTCTTAGTCAATGTTAATTCCCTTAACACAAAAAGTTTTAACTTTTAAATTAAATGGAAAATTAATCAATATTAAAACACTTAAAATTAATATATCAAATAGAGTCTATTTCATGCCTTTACCAGATAAAGAAGACTTACAATGCTACGCTTTTATTATTGTAATAATTTTATTAATCCTTTTGGCAACAGCTTTTTACCAATATATAGTTCGTTTTATATTGTTAATATTTATTTATTGGTATGTATCAATACCTGTTCTAATCATTAGTATTTCAAGTATAGATTTTACCATTAGAAAAGTAGGAATCAGAAAAGCTTATAATTCGTTAAATTCAGTAGAATTTCAAGAAACTTTTAAGAAATTATCAGGTGAAAATCCATTAAAAAATGGAAAACTAACAAAAACTTATAAAAATTGGCTAATTCAAAAAGGAAAATCCCCTAAGTTCAAAATTAAAAGTGGGATTCGGTTTTCACCAGAAGATATTAAGGGTTTTATAATTCTGATTATATTTTTAATAGTGGTAATTATAGTTTTTCTAGCAATTTACGCAGCAATCTTCCCAGAATTCCTTCTTCCTCTAGCCTGGTAACCATATGTGGGATTATTTATTTCATTTAGCATTACCGGTGCTGCTTTAGATATCTCTGTACAAGTATACACTTTAAATTTATTAAAAAAATTTAAAAAAAGTTTCTATGTTATATTGCAAGAAAACATCCAATGTTAACATAAAAAAAATAAATTATCTTACATTTTACTAATTAATCATGTCCAAAAAGTCTCAAATATTTGTTGTGAAAACATCCCCTAAAACAGTTTTAGAGGATTATAAGAAATTAATGCATTTAGCAGAATATAGTAAATATTACGATAAAAAATCTAAAAACATACTAAAATTAAATTTAAGCTGGTCAAAATTTTTTCCAGCATGTTCTAGCCCCCCTTGGCAAGTAGAAGGTGTTATTAAAACCATGCTGGATGATGGTTACGAGCCAAGAAATCTCTTTACTGCTGAAAATCGGACTGTTGTAACCAATATAGAAAAAGGACTAAAAGGAAATAAGTGGGGATCAATCATAGATAAATATGGAGTAAAGTTCATACCTTTAACTAGAATTCCTTTTGTATCGTATGAATCCCAAAAGCACCGATTTATTACCTTAAAAAATAAGAAATTACATGTTCTAGATTCAAAAATTTTTCCAGGAGGATTTAGAATTCCAGAATTTTACATAGGAAAATCAATAATTCACTTGCCTACAATGAAAACTCACGGTCATACTGGAGCAATTGGAGGTTCCTTAAAACAGACGAAGGAAGAACTAAAGAATGGAGGGATAACATGTGCTATGAAAAATGCCTTTGGAGGGTTGTTGACCAAAAGAAGGCATTTTAGTCATCAGTTTATGTCTGAAGTTCTAGTAGATTTATTAATAATTCAAAAACAAATTCATCCAAACATAATGGCAATAGTAGATGGAACAGTATGTGGAGATGGAGCTGGACCAAGAACAATGATTCCTCGGATTAAAAATTATCTCCTCGCAGGATATGATCAAGTTGCTGTCGATACTGTAGTTGCAAAAATGTTAGGATTCGAGCCGTTAAAGCTTCCCGCTATTAAATTGGCTCACGAAGAAGGATTAGGATGTGGGGATTTCGAGGAAATTGAGATCCTTGGAGAGGATGTATCGGGGATAAATTGGAATTTCAAAGTAAAACGAAGTATAATAATATGGGGAGATCAAATGGTTAGAAAAGGGTCATTACAATTTTTAAATCCTTTATTACATAATAAAATCTTTTTTACATTACCAATTTTAGGATCTTTAGTATTTCATGATATGTTATGGTATCCAACAATCGGAAAGAAAAGAATTAATAAATTCTTTGAAACATCTTGGGGAAACCTTTTTAAAACCTATCCAAAGGATTAGAATTTAATTTCTTGGCATCTTTTAAGACTTCATTAATAATATCAGTTTTAAAAACAAATTCCTTATCAATCTGAATATGTACCAAAAATTCAATTGATCCTCCTTTCCCTAGCAAAGGAGAAGCGATTAAACCTTTCGGATATAGCGAGTTCAATTTGCTCCATCCTATAAATTCTCTTAAAATTCTCTTAAGCATTGTCAAATCGGTAATTATTTTAAATTTTTTTTCTTGATGAAAATTGGTTTCGAAAAGAGGTTTAACGAGAACTATTATATGTCCATCTTGCTTCAAATAATTTTTAATGTTTGGAAGAACTGACCTAAGTGAAGAGAAGGTTACATCTACAGTAGCAATATCTACCTTCTCTGGTAAGGATGTCAATTCCCTTGCATCAACACCAAAGAGTTCTACAATCTTATCATCTTTACATGTTAAAGAAGGATGAAGTAAATTAGTAGCAGTATCAACTGTATAAACTTT
>SOKP01000318.1 GCA_004375715.1 Promethearchaeota archaeon
AGAAGATTGGCGTATTCATATTGTTGGTGCACCGGGTCTTGAAAATATAAAAAAAATGGAACTATATAAAGAGGAAGAGATTTTAAAATTAACCCGCATTGATGTTGGTAACAATACTATAATCTGTATCTATCATCCGGTTACTCTTGAAGGAGAAGATAGTGTAAGATGGCAGATAAAAAATTTATTGGAGGCATTATCAAAATTTAATTTACAAATAGTTTTTACCAGACCTAATGCAGAAGTAGGTTCAGACGAAATAGTAAATATGATAAAAAAATATATAGATGGTAATCCTAAGGCATATTTTTTTGACAGTCTTGGTTCAAAATTATATTTAAGTTTTTTAAAGTATGTAAAGGTTGTGGTAGGTAATTCTTCAAGTGGCATTATTGAAACTCCTTCTTTTTCTATACCTACAGTGAACATTGGGAATAGACAAGAAGGAAGATTGCGGCCCAAAAGCGTTATTCAAACAGGATATTCGGTTAATGAAATTTATAAAGGTATCAAAAAAGCCCTGTATGATACAGAATTTTTAGAAAAAATAAAAACGACAAAAAATCCTTATGGTGATGGCAATACTAGTAAATATGTAATTAAAGCAATGAAAGAGATATTGAAAATCCACAAAGAAAAGCTCCTAAAAAAGAGATTAGATTTTGAGGTAAAAGAGAATGAATGGCATAGATACTTCTAAAGTTTTTATTATTGCCGAAGCAGGAGTAAATCATAATGGCCGCTTAGATTTGGCTTACCAACTTATTGATGCCGCCAAAGATGCGGGGGCAGATGCAGTAAAATTCCAGACATTTAAAGTAGAAAATGTGGTTTCAAAATTAGCTAACAAGGCTGAATATCAGAAAAAGACTACCGGTTCGGATAAATCTCAATTAGAGATGATTAGAAAGCTGAAAATTTCTTTTGATGATTTTATAAAATTAAAAAAATATTGTGATAAAAAAGGAATTATGTTTTTATCTACTCCTTTTGATCATCAGAGCATAGATTTTCTTTATAATTTAATAGATATATATAAGATACCTTCAGGTGAAATAATAAATTATCCTTATTTAAAACATATTGCGGCTAAAAATAAACCTATCATAATGTCCACCGGGATGGCAAATTTAGGAGAAGTAGAGGAAGCAATAAAAATTATTTGGGCGGTTAATTCGAAGGCAAAGATATCATTATTACACTGTACTACTAATTATCCCACTCCTTACGAGGAAGTTAATTTAAAAGCAATGCAAACTTTAGCAGCTGCGTTTAAATTACCGGTAGGTTATTCAGATCATACTTTGGGGATAGAAGTGCCTGTTGCTGCGGTGGCTATGGGGGCAAAAATAATTGAAAAACATTTTACTTTAGATAAAAAATTACCCGGTCCTGACCATAAGGCATCATTAGAACCGGATGAATTAAAGAAAATGGTAAAAGCAATTAGAAATATTGAAAAAGCATTAGGTGATGGGATAAAGAAGCCCAATAAAAGTGAAATTGAAATAATGAAAGTAGCCAGGAAAAGTCTTATTGCTACGAGGGATATTAGAGCGGGAGAAATAATAAAAGAATCAGATATAACAATCAAAAGACCGGGGACAGGAATACTGCCAAAATTTAAAGATATAGTTATAGGAATGAAACTTATAAATGATATCAGGCAAGATGAACCTTTTAGATGGGAGAATTTTAAATGATTTCCGAAAAATGCAAAAAAACATTAATAAAGTCCAGCCTTTCTTTAAAAGCAGCATTAAAACAAATAGACAAGAGTGCCTTACAGGCATTGATTGTAGTAGATGAGGAAGATAGAATTTTAGGGATTGTGACTGATGGAGATATGAGAAGAGCAATGATAAAGGACCTTAATTTTAAAACTCCCATACAGGATATAATGACTAAGAATCCTATAGTAATGTCTTATAAGAGTAATAAAGAGGAAGCCTTACGATTGATGAAAAAATATGAAATAAGGCATATTCCAGTAATTGACGAAAAAAATAAAATAATTGATATTTTTTTATGGAAGGATTTTTTAAAAAATGGTGAGGTAGCGTGTGCTATAAAGAGTGTTCCGGTAATTATTATGGCTGGCGGTAAAGGCAAAAGGCTCGACCCTTTTACTAAAATATTACCTAAACCTTTAATTCCTATAGAGGAGAAGCCAGTTATAGAAGTGATTATGGATAATTTTAAAAAATATGGATTTAACAAATTTATAATTGCTTTAAATTATAAGGCCGAAATGATTAAAATGTATTTTGCAGAAAATCCTAATAATTATCAAATCGAATATATTCAAGAAAAAGATTTTTTAGGAACGATAGGGGCACTGTCTTTAGTTAAAGATAAATTAGGCGGTACATTTATTGTTTCCAATTGTGATGTGGTGATTGATGCAAATTATGATGACTTATTAGATTATCATAAGCAAAATAATAATCAGATAACAATATTGGGAGTAAGTCGTAATATAAATATTCCTTATGGTATTTTAAATATGAAGAATGCGTGCGCGGATTTTGAAGAAATTATCGAAAAACCAGATTATCATTTTATTGTCAATTCCGGGGTTTATGTTTTAGAGCAAAAAGTCGTTGATTTAATCCCGAGAAATCAGCCCATAGATATGCCCGAGTTATTAGTGTTAGCTAAGAAAAAGGGATTTAAAATACAAGTTTATCCGGTGAATTGTTCCTGGTTTGATATAGGAGAATGGGGAGAATATAAAAAAGCGATAGAGTATATGGATAAACATGGGGAATAAAATTGTTTTATCATCATTAAAATTAAAATTAATTTAAATAAAGATAAGAAGTTTGGAATATGGAGAATAAAAAAATATTATTAATAAGCTATGGTTCAATAGAAAAAGGCACGCAAAAAAAATTGATAAACCGTGGTGATATAGGCGATTAATTAAATAATGAAAGAAAGAAGGAGTGATTATAATGCGAATCTTGTTGGTTGTGTATGATAATGGTTCATACATACATTGGTTTCCTCAAGGTTTGGCATATATTGCGGCAGTTCTTTTAAGGGAAGGATACGAAATTGAAATATATAATCAGGATATGCATCATTATCCCGAAAGCCATCTTTTGCATTACCTTAATACTAAAAAATTTGATGTTATTGGTCTTAGTTTTATAGCAGGTTATTATCAATATAAAAAGGCATTGAAGATATCGGAAGCAATAAACAAATCTAAAAATAGACCATTTTATATTATTGGTGGACATGGACCGACTCCTGAGCCGGAATATTTTTTAGAAAAAATAGGTGCGGATGCGATAGTTATGGGCGAAGGAGAAATAACTATTATTGAACTGTTAGATGCATTAAAAAACAAAAAAGCATTTCATCAAATCAAAGGTATTGCATTTAGAGATGGCGATAAGATTATAATAAATGATCGTAGACCCTTAATCGAGGATATAGACAGCATTCCTTTCCCAGCTTATGACCTATTTCCCATGGAATATTATCGGCTGTTGCGAATGCCTTACTGTAGCAAGGCAGATTTTGTCATTCCCATACTTTCCGGCAGAGGTTGCACGTTCAAATGCAATTTTTGTTACCGGATGGATGAGGGCTTTCGCCCTCGAAGTAGTGAACATATTATCGAAGAGATAAAATATCTGAAAGCAGATTATGGAATTACATGTATTGCTTTTGGTGATGAACTTTTTATGTCTTCACGCAATCGAACAATAGAACTGTGTAACGATTTCATAAAATATAAAATTGACATAAAGTGGGATTGTAACGGGCGCTTGAACTATGCAAGGAAAGATGTATTGGATCTTATGAAAAAGGCTGGGTGTGTCTTTATTAATTACGGGATTGAAGCAATGGATGATCAAATATTGAAAAATATGAATAAGGTACTAACTACCAGACAAATAATAAAGGGGATTGAGACCACGTTAGAAGTAGGAATAAGTCCTGGATTTAATATTATATTTGGTAATATCGGTGAAAACAGAGAAACTTTAAAAAAAGGAGTAGAATTTTTATTAAAATATGATGATGGAGCTCAAATGCGAACTATCCGTCCGGTAACCCCGTATCCAGGTTGTGATCTTTATTATTACGCTATAAAGAAAGGATTATTACAAGATTGTGATGATTTTTATGAAAATAAACACATAAATTCTGATTTGCTGGCGGTTAATTTTACCGATATGACCGATGATGAATTTCATCGAAGCTTGTTTGAAGCAAATAGTGTATTAATTGAAAACTACTTCAAAAAACAACTGATTTCATATAATAAACAAATGAAAGACCTTTATATTAATTTAAACAGTAATTTTCGTGGCTTTAGACAAACATGAAATATATAATAAATAATGTTCGTATAAATCGAATGTTGTACAAATAGAATCTTAAAGAGTGTTAATAAATATGATTTATAAAGTGTCATTACAATACTAGTTAAATAGATTATTAGAATTGATGAAATGTTGGGTTATACCCATTATTGTTAAAAATTCATATATTAAGGCGCCAGGCCTTAAATATATGAAAATATTTTGTGGTGGAGATTTCCTTTATTGGATTCAGAATGCCCATATACACTATTTTACTCTAAAAACATTAAAGAGTATTATGAAAAAGCCGAGTTATGATTTAATTTGTGGAGATGAAACTATTAAAAGTATTTTTAAAATTGCTTCAGAAAATAATGATAATTATAAAAATGACTATGATTCTACAATAAATTTTTTAAAGCAAATGGAGTTTTATAGATTTTTACCTACGCCGTATAATATTAAGCATTTAACGATTCCTGGCATAATCAGTTTTCTAAAATATATTAGTCTTTATAATATTGCTAAGAGAATATATCATAAGTTTAAATAGGGATCTATTAAAGTATATTTTATTTTTTTGAGTAAATAAAAATTATTACTCGAAATTAATGCAATTTATAATAAACGAAAAGTTAAAAAATGTTTATATAATTATAATGGCATAATATATAATAATTTTATTGGTATTGGCAAAGAAAAAGGGATTTAAAATACAAGTTAATCCTGTAAATTATTCCTGGTTTTTTGATATAGGGGAATGGGGAGAATACAAAAAAGCGACAGAGTATATGGATAAGTATGGGGAATAATATTATACCATTGTCATTTAAAAATTAAAAGTAAGAATATAGTTAATTTAAATGGAGATAAAGATTTAATGGCATGAAGGATAAAAATATATTATTAATTGGGTATGGTTCAATAGGGAAAAGGCATACAAAAAATTTGATAGATATCGGAATAAAACCATATATATTAACAAAGTATCCCGATGATTTAGATGCTATATTCTTGAGAGATATTGAAGAAATTAAGGATTTGGATATAAATTTTTGTATTATAGCAACTCCAACGTCAAGGCATTTAGATGATTTAAAAAGATGTTTGACATTATCAAATATTCCAAGAAAAATACTTATAGAAAAACCATTAGAATGCTTTTATTTAAAAGGGGAAAAAATAAAAGATATTAGCAAAAAATATGGTATAGATATATTTGTTGCCTATAATATGAGATTTCTAAAGATTTTTAATATAATCAAAAAATTTATAGAAGAAAAAAAAGATACAATAAGAATTGTTGATATAGTTGCGGGACAGGATTTAAAAAGATGGCGACCATATAAAGATTATACAGAATCATATAGTGCTCATAGAGACCAAGGAGGTGGAGTTGATTTAGATCTTTCACATGAAATAGATTATGTATTATGGTTGTTCGGAGATAATTTTAAAGATAAAATTATTTTTAGAAACAAAATAAGCAATTTAAAAATTAATTCACCAGATATTTTTAAACTGATATTGGAGTACAATACTTTTATTGTTGATATAACATTAGATTATATAAGAAGTCCAAAGGAGAGATATATAAAAATAATATGTGAAAATGGAAAGAACCTATATTATGATTTTATAACAAGCATATTAAAAATAAGTGATAAAAAAATGGTAATAAATGATAATATAGAACAATCATACAAGGAAATGTTGAAAGCATTACTTAGTCCCAATAAAATAAATGAAAATAAACTATCTTCTGTTGAAGATGGATTGGATGTATTAAAGATCTTGGAGATTTAATTATGTATAAAAACTATAATATATTATGTACAATTTGTGCGAGAAGTGGTTCAAAAGGAATTCGTGGGAAGAATAAAGTAATAGTTGCTGGGAAACCTTTAATAGCATATACTGTAGAAACTGCAAAAGAATGTAATTATTTTGATGATGTAATAATATCTACAGATGATGAAGATATTATGAAAATTACCGGAGATTATGGAATTCCTGCATCATTCAAAAGACCCGTCTATTTATCAAAGGATAATACTCCGAAAATCGATGTTATAAGACATGCAGTTGAATGGGCAGAAGATAATTGGTATAAAGAATATGAAATTATTGTAGATTTGAGTGTTGTTTCTCCTCTTAGAACAGTTGAAGATATAAAAAATTCAATTGAACTATTGATTAATAAAAAGGCCGATAATGTATTTTCTGTGTCTCCAGCATATAGAAACCCATATTATAATATGATTGAAATTGTTGATGGAAAAATTAAAATAGTTAAAGAATCTCCGAAAAAATTAATAAGAAGACAAGATGCGCCAGAGGTTTATGATATGAATGATTCAATTAATATATGGTGGAAAAATATATTATTTAAAAAGAACACTCTTTTTAATGATAATACAAAGATATATATTATGCCAAGACATAGAGGGATTGACATTGATGAATATTTTGATTTATTAGTTGTTTCATTGATACTCGAAAATTGGGAGAAAGTTTTTTTTTTGGGATATAAAGATTATTGGCGAAAAAGAGTTACTACAAATAATCCACAGAGTGACCAATCAGCAACAGAAAGTATATTTGTGTACTTTTTTAAAAAAGCATGTTCTTATTTGAAAGAAAGCCCGAAATTATTGGATGTTGGTTGTGGATATGGAAGATTTTTTTTGATATATGCATATAGCGGATTTGAAATCTATGGTATAGATATATCCAGAGAAATGATAGATGAGGTAAAAAGGAAATATAAAAATGTTGTAAGAGAGTGTAAGGTATCCAGTGCTGAAAAGATAGAATATTCTGATAACTATTTTGATATGGTGGTAGTATGGGCAGTTCTTGATGCAGTCAAACAGGATCAGGTGATATATGAAGTATTTAGAGTATTGAAAAAAGATGGCGTTACCATATTGACAGGAAAAAATAACAATTATTACGAGAATGACGAAAAGGCATTAATTGCTGAAAAAAGAGCGAAAGAAAAGAGATGCCCTAATTATTTTACAGATTATAATTTAATGAAAGAGTATATAGTAAAACTTGGTGGAGAGGTTGTCGAAGAATTCTTTTTTAGGAGAAGAGGAGATTTCGGACGTTTAATTTATGAAACAGAGAAACCAGAGAGATTTTATGAATGGTGTGTGATTATAAAAAAAAGTTCTGATTACATTCCCAATAGAAAAAAGTGTAAATTTTATATAAAATATAGCAAAACATGGGAGAGGATGAGATAATGCCAAGAGATAGAGGAATTGATATAGATGATTATTTTGATTTAGAAATTGCTTCAATAATATTAAGTGAAAAAAAGTTTAAAAATAGATGGGGATAAAATTATGACTGATTACTTAGATGTTAGTTATTCTATTAAAAAGAAGCCATTAACAAATTATCCTAAGAAGTTAGCAAAATATATTTGCGATAATTATTACAACAAGAAAAGAGGATCTCTTTTAGATGTAGGCTGTGGTAGAGGCGATCAATTACTTGCTTTTGAAAAACTGGGATTTAAATGTGTAGGAGTAGATAACTCTCAAAGGAGTAAAGATTTTCTGAAAGACAAATTTGTTAAAGTTAATGTATTTAAAGAAAAATTTCCTTTTGAAGATGAATCATTTGATTTTATATTTTGTAAATCTGTCATTGAGCATGTTCCTTTAGAAGCACAAGCACATTTTTTCTCTGAATGCTATAGAGTAATTAAGAAAGAAGGGACGGCAGTTTTTATGACAATAGATTGGGAGACAAATTATAAAATTTTTTTTACGGAATATACCCATATTTATCCCTTTGCCATAAGTTCACTGGAACAGTGTTTAAAAATTTATAACTTCTCAAATATTCACATAGAGAGGTTTGTTCAATTACCAATAGTTTGGGATTTTCCATCTTTAAAAATTTTGACATGGTTAGTAAGACTGCTTAAGCTACCTAAAATTAATAAATTTTTAAAATATTCTAGAGAACTGATGTTATTAGGCGTTGGAAAAAAATGATTTTAGTGAGGAAAACTTATGAAAGTAAAAAGTATCCATACGTTATATATAGTTTATTGTATTGATACAGAAGGGCCTTTATACGAGTCATTAGAAGCAACCTTTGAAAGGATAACATCAACGTTTGATATTGAGGTTAATTTCACAAAAGAAAATTTGGAACTTTTACAAGAAGGAAAATGCCCTAAAGGCTATAAAATTACAGAGAGTATATTAAAAGAAATAAAAAAATTTGTGTCATCCAAATTACTCACATATAAAAAAGATTGGAATAATTTAGACAATATGTGGAAAAGTTGCTTTTCAAGGAAATTTAGAAATAAAAATATCTTTCTAGATGATAACAAGAATGGGTTAATATATAATTTCTTTGTAATGGATCATGTTGGATTTTCATATAATAATCCAAGAAGAAGAAGTTATGGATATAATATTATATTTGATTATTATTTATCTTTAATAAAGAATTTAAAATCTAAAGATAAGATCTATTGGCATTTTCATCCACTCCATTTTACAAGGGATGCTCATAAAAGTGCATCATCATATACTTATTCATGGGACACAATTTATGAAATAATTGCAAGAAGGATTATCGATAGAAATTTTTTTCCATGTGCTAATAGACCAGGATTTCATACTGAAAGACCTGATATACATAATTTTTTGGAAATGTGGATACCTTTTGATTATGCTAATCAATCGATGATTAAAGAGGAAGAAATAAAACAAAGAGATGTAATGGGAGGTAGATTTGGAGATTGGGGGAGAGCACCATCAGATTGGAGTGTATACCATCCAGACTATGATGACTACCAAAATATTGGAGACTGTAGAAGGGTTATTGGAAAGTGTTTAAATATTGGAACAAGATTAAGAACTATTAACGAAGATGAAATAAGAGCAGCATTTATAGAAGCAAGAAATAGCGGAAGAGCAATTCTTTCTTTTGCTAATCATGATTGGAGAGATATAAAAGATGATCTAATAGGCACGTATAAAACTATTAAAAAAATAAAAGGAGAGTTTTCAGATGTGAAAATAATTAATTCGTCAGCAGGAGATGCAATGAGATGCGTATTGTTTGAAAATACTAGTTATAACAACTTTGATTGGGATATTAATTGTAAGGAAGATGAAAGATACTTAAAAATAGAGATTGATGTTAAAAAAGGAAAGACTTTTAGTCCTCAACCCTTTTTAGCAATAAAAACTATTGAAGGAAATTATTATCACGATAATTTTGATATACAACTACCATTTAAAAAATTTTCTTACGTGTTTGACAATCTAACAATAGATCCAAAAATTTTAGATACTATTGGTATCGGAACATGTGATGGATATGGATATCCACACATTATAAGAGTATATCTTAAGAATGGAAAAGTAAAAGAAATTGAAAAAGTTAAAATAAGTTCTATGTTTCGGTGATAAATATGTTCGATTTAAAAGACAAAACGATAATAGTAACTGGTGGAGCAGGTTTATTGGGAAGTGCGTTTTCAAAGGCATGTGCAGAATATGGCGCAAATATTATAAGCGTGGATATTAATGAAGAAAAAGCGAACGAATTGATGGAGCAAATAAAAAAAGAAACAGAGGGTAACAATATAATTTTCCAAAAATGCGATATAACAAATAAAAATAATGTTCAGAAATTAATAGATGCGGTATTAAACAAGTTTGGTGAAATCGATGCATTGGTTAATAATGCCTACCCCAGAAATAAAAATTACGGAAAAAAGTATGAGGATGTAACTTATGAAGATTTTTGTGAAAATATTAATTTACATGTAGGTGGTTATTTTTTAATAACTCAACAAGTATCTAAAATAATGATGAGACAAAACTATGGAAATATTATTAATATAAGTTCAATTTATGGCTTTGCTGCCCCAAGATTTGAAATTTATGAAGGTACGGAAATGACGACACCAGTTGAATATGCTGCTATAAAAGGAGCAATTATTAATTTAACGAAATATTTAGCCTCATATCTTGGAAAATATAATATAAGAGTAAATTGTATTTCCCCAGGAGGTATTTTTAATAATCAGCCCGAATCTTTTGTAAAGAAATATTCACAGAAAGTATTGTTAGGAAAGAGAATGGCAAATGTTGACGATTTAATAGAGGCTTTATTATTTTTATTGAGTGATGGTTCAAAATACATAACTGGACAAAATATTGTAGTGGATGGTGGGTGGAGTTTGTAAACATAGAGAATAAGGAGATTGTAGAGGTTTCAAAAAAATATGGAGCAGAAGTACCTTTTATGAGACCAAAGGAATTAGTAAGGGATAACACAAAAGGAATTGATGTTGTATTACATACAATAGATAGGTTAAAGGAAAATGATAAGCAAAAAAAATATGATTTAATAATCTTACTTTAACCTACATCTCCACTTAGGACAAAAGAAGATATTGATAAAGCAATAGAATTTTTATTTTTAAAAGAAGCAAAAGCTATTGTTTCGGTATGTGAAGTAGACCATCATCGTTTATGGACGAATACTTTACCCGAAGACGGATGTATGAAAGATTTTATAAAGCTACAGATTATGAATAAAAACAGGCAGGAATTACCGAAATTTTATAGATTGAATGGAGCAATTTACATAGCTTATTGCGATTATTTACAGAAGCAAAAAAGTTTTTTTGGTGAAAAAGCTTTTGCATATATTATGCCCAGAGAAAGATCTATAGATATTGATTTTGAGTTAGCAGAAATATTGTTAACACAAAGGATAAAAAAACAAACACATTCCTATTTGAAATACAAGACACAACTGAACTGAAAGGTATAATTAAAAATTCCAAAAGCAAAAAATGACAAGGAATTGCTCATATAATTTATACTAATGTTAAAATAATTATAATTGTGAATGTTATATAGATTTGATTGTAGATGATTAATATTTTTACATAATAGAGAAGGAAACTTAATTTGAATTTATTTAACCTTTCATATATTTTTAACCATAAACTCTTTAAAAATAGTTTGGTTTATACAGGTACTAATGTAATAAATAAAGCTATACCCTTTTTTCTTTTACCTATTATGACTCGATATTTAACCCCGACTGATTATGGTATTGTGGCAACATTTAATGTTTTATTGGCAGTAAATGTTCTTAGATATCTTTTGGAATATTCAAAAAAATTAAAAGAGGACGTAAATGAGATTTCAGAAAGTTTTAATTTGAAAGAATATTTTTATTTTGAAGGTTCTTCTGGAAGATTAAATTATGTTACAAAAGATGGGAATAAAGATAATTCTTATAAATTTAGAACGCTTTTTTCTCAAGAAATGGTAAAAAATAATATTTTAATGCCCTGGATTGCACCAAGTTTTTCTCATAAAGAAAAGGAATTAGAAAAAACTTTAGTTGCAATTGAAAAAACATTAAAAGTATATAAAAAGGCATTAGAAAATGGTATTGGTAAGTATGTTAACTCACATTATATAAAGCCTGTATTTAGGAAATATAACTAATGTAATGATCGCGAAGATTAGGAATATGATTTTACTGTAGAAATTGGAAAAAGAATAGCGAAGAAAGATGATTTAACAGGAATATTTTTATAAACTTCAGGAGGAAGAAAAACAAAACGATATGTTAGCTAAAGGTCCAGCCTTGTGGCAGGATGCAAAAAATCTAATTCCGGGAGGCAATCAACTCCTATCAAAAAGGTCTGAAAAATTTCTTCCCGGCCTCTGGCCTGCCTATTACGCAAAGGCAAAGGGTTGCGATGTTATTCATGGTGGATTCAGGAGGCTTACGTGATGACCCAATCATACTACAGATCATTTATCAAAGATAATACCGTCGTCATTATCGGCCATATACTGGTCTACATGAAGGGCATTATTCTTATACCTATCATCATTAAGACCGTTGGTGTTACAATCTATGGTGGGTTTGTGTTGCTTTCATCTGTCCTTGGTATTATTTTTGGAATTTCTTCATTCGGTGCCGGATTCAGGGCAAAAAGATTTTTGCCCTCAACTGGTGAAATGACGGCTCGCAGAGATTTATTTTACCAGCAGTTCTTTTTTCAATTGTTTTCAATATTGTTCTTATCGTTGATACTGTTTCTGCTGGATAGACAAATAAACATATACATTTTCAAAAATGAAATTAGATACTCGGTCCTGGTAATACCATTATATCTCTTTTGTTATTTCATTTTTTCTCAGGGCAGCGATTATTTCAGATATACATCAAGAGTAAATTATATGATTGTGGTAGGCGTATGCTTCCCCTATATCTACATCGGGCTTATTCTCCTCTTTTTCTATTGTTATAAATATATAAGCATAAATGTTCTTGTGCTGTCGCAAACCCTTTCTGCTCTTCTGATTGCAATACCTTGCTTCTGGATTATTTTTAGGGAGATTGGGGTTAGGTTTTCATTTTACAGCATAAAAGGGCTCGTTTCAGATATCAAAATCGGATTTCCTCTTGTTCTTGGTTTTATTGTTGATTTTATTTTAGCCGCCAGCGATAAGTATTTTATTGCTTTTTATTTAACCGTTTCCGCCGTAGGATATTACACTCCGGGATACGCTCTTGGCTCTCTCATAATTTTCATCCCCAAGGCAATGGGTACTACCCTTCCCCAACTTCTATCCAAAGCTGTGGATAGCAAAAAAGAATATGAGGCACAAAGGATGCTAAACTATTCACTCAAGATATTTTTGCTTTTGGCAATCCCTTTTATTTTTGGAAGTATGGTCTTAAGCAAACAGATATTGACTTTTCTGGCAAACAGGGACGTTGCGGAAAACGCATATCTTGTAACGCCCATCGTGGCTCTGGGAATACTATTTTACGGCTTGAATATCATCCTTTCAAATGTTCTGTTTGCCCGCATGAAAACTTATGCAATGTTTAAAATGAATGTTTTTGCGACAGTGTTTAATCTGTTGGCGAATTTAATCCTGCTCTATTTTTTTAGGAACATTATCATTGCCGCTATAACAACCTTTCTGAGCTATTTTATTGCCTTTATATATGTTTATAAAATTGTCAGAAAAGATTGGCCGGTGAATTTTCAGCCTGCCGTGATAGTAAAATCAATGACAGCCTCTCTGTTTATGGTTGCCTTGTTGTTTTGGGTTTCATTCAAAGCAGTAGAGGTTAATTCTGTGGCTCTACTCGTCGGGGAATTGGTTTTGGGTATTGTTGTGTACATCTGTGGGCTTTTTACATTAGGAACATTTTCAAAAAAAGAATTGCAGTTTATGAAAAACTGCGTTTGTAGGTAGTAGATATGCAAGATTCCAATAACAATAATATACTGATTATTTGCCGAAACTTACAATCGGTGCGCAGATTGTTGCGTTTTAATCCGCAAGCTCATAGCCGGTATATCCTGGCATCAGACGACCCGAAGGTTCATGAAGCAGCAAAAGAGTGTTCGTGGATAGATAAAATCTGTTGGATCGAGCAGATGGAGTCGTTTTACAATGTTGCTGATGGTGTGATTCATCTGACAGAGGCAGTCAACCAATGGTTAAAAAGTTTGGCCGATGATAGGCATGGATTCCCGGAAGAGTTGCTGTTTTTTACCCGTCATGTTGAAGGAGGCATGACCACACAGCGAATACAGGATTTACTGCTTTTAATTCGCTCTTATCATTTTTTGCTTAATACCTATAAAATCACCAGTGTTATGGTGATAAGCCAGCCGGGAATGGGCTGGGAAGATGATGTTTTGATCGAGACGGCTCGAAGCAGAGATGTTGATGTTCAGGTAATTGGGCATCATTCTTTCGGCGTATTAATTAAAAAGGTAGGTTCTTTCTTAAAAATATATGCCAGGGTAGCATACTATGCAGTTAATGATATTAGGTTTAACCTGCACAACCGATTAAAATCTAAAAAGACCGAGAGGGTTGACAAGGAAATTGTTTTTCAACTCTGTAGTTCGGCTTACAAGCATATTGAAAATATAATTCCTCTAATGAAGGCACTAAGACATAGAGGATACAATCCTGTTGCTCTTTGCTGGCATTCCAATGGAAGATACACAAAGGAACCAGGGGCTGATCAGGTTCGCAGGGAAGGACTTCAGGCAGAGGAATTAGAAAAATGGTGCTCTTTTTCAGATATGTGGAGAAGTATAATCGGTGTTTTCTGGACATGGAAAAAGGCAAAAAGAAAAAAGAGTGAGTTTTTAACACACAAGGATCTTGATTATCTTTCAGTACCCCTTGGCGTTTTACTTTGGACATCTGTCCGGTTTTTTATCGTAGTAGAGCTTCCGCAATCGTACAGACTTCGCCAGGCCTTGAAAAAATACTTCAAAAATCATGATCCGCTTGCCATAAAACTATGGGGAGCAACAGCTTTAAAGGAAGGATATTTTGCTTGGAAGAGTTTAAATTTTAAACAACGGCCTTTGATTTTTCATTATGCAGTAGGAGTATATATGATAGATTGGCCTTATCAAATGCTGGATAACTCAGTCGATTTGTTATTTGTTGCTGGTGAAATAAATAAGAAAATAGTTGAAAAAACAAAATTCGTTCCATTGGGAAAAATTGAAATATGTGGTCAAGCGAAGTATGAAGGGATTGATGACTTTAAAAAAAAATATAATGTCACACAGTCCCGTTCGTACCTTAAAATACCGAGCAGTTTTTCCATGTATATACTTTTTGACTCTAGTGCGGTTCTAAGAGGTTTTATGTCCAGCAGGGAACAGGCAGTCACTTTGAACGCCTTGCTAAAGTTTGCAAGCACCCACCCATCTGTAGCCCTAATAGTAAAGCCCCATCCAAGCCACCATGTGGGTATTGTAGAAGACATGATTCGGCATGGTAAAGATTTGAAAAATGTTTTTCTAATTAATAAGAATATGTTGCCTTACCATGCGCTCAATTCTGCTGATGTGCTGATTACTAAATTTTCTACCCTTGGTATGGAAGCTATGCTGTTTGATTGCTCTGTTATATGTTGTGTGCTCAATGGTAAACAGCGTTTTAACATTTACGAGGGAGCTGCTGATTATATAGACAGAATAGAAAACCTTGAAGCTTTGTTGCTTAAATTGGTAACTGATAATAATTTTCGATGCAAATGGCATGATGAACATATCCAAAAACAAAAAGACTTTTTGGCGAGGTACTTTTGCGAGATGGAAGAACCGCCTTCGGTTTACCAAGCCAAGATATTAGATAGGTATCTTGCAACTTCTCGATAAATAAGTGTCAGTAAATTGGTGTATTCAATCATAAGATATTCTAAAAAGGGTGAACTGATAAAGTTGATAGTTTTAATATTATAAAATATTCGGCCATGAAGTAATTTTAAAAAATAAAAATTTTGGAGATGTAAAAAAACATTTTTTATGGTTTGGCAGTTCAGGATTGATCCATAAGGAGCTTGATTTGTTATTAGAAGTTTTTAAAGAACTTCCTGATTTACATTTACATATATGTGGGTAATAGATAGCGAACCAAAATTTAAAAATAGTTATTATGAAGAATTGTATAATACTAAAATATACATACTTATGGTTTTATAAGTATACAATCCAAGTCTTTTAAAGATATTATTGGTAAATGCGCTTTTGTTATTTTTCCTTCTTGTTCAGAAGGAGGGACGGGCTTTGTTATTAATGTAATGGTTTATGGTTTAATACCCATTGAGAAATAAGGAGGGATAAATATTTTTAGAAAGTTTTTATCAAAAATATTGTCTGTTATTAGACACCATATTATGTCAGATATAAAAAGAGATAGCGATATACAAAAATTATTATTAGCAAAAATACTTATAGATAATATAAAAAATAAAGGAATTGTAAATAATCTTGCTGAAGTGGAGTTTAAAGTTTTTTCGCAATTTGGTGAAGATGGCATAATACAATATTTGATAAATAATATTCCTATAAAAAATAAAATATTCATAGAATTTGGAGTACAAGATTATAAAGAATCAAATACAAGATTTCTTTTAATTAATAATAATTGGAAGGGATTGCTTATCGATTCTGATAGAAAAAATATTAATAGTATTAAAAATGATGAAATTTACTGGAAATATGATATAAAAGCGGTTTGTAAGTTTGTTACAAGAGAAAATATAAATAGTGTATTTAGTTCAAACGGATTTGAAGGAGACATAGGTTTGTTAAGTATAGATATTGATGGAAATGATTATTGGATTTGGAAGGCTATTAAGGTGATAAATCCTAGTATAGTTATATGTGAATATAATAGTGTTTTTGGCTGTAAAGATGCTGTAACAATTCCTTATGGACCTAATTTTAATAGAACGAAAGCACATTTTTCTAATTTATATTTTGGAGCTTCTATGCATGCGTTATATTATCTCGCAAATAAAAAAGGCTATATTTTTATTGGAAGTAATAGTGCTGGAAATAATGCATTCTTCATAAAAAAAGATTTTGCTAAATTTTTTAAAAAACTCACCCTTAAAGAAGGTTATGTAATAAGCAATATTAGAGGGTCAAGAAATAAAGAAGGAAGATTAACCTATATCTCAGGAGAAGATAGAAAAAAAATAATAGAAGATTTGGAAGTATATAATGTGAAAACAAAAGAAAAAATGAAAATTAAGGATTTATAGGGTAAAAAATGTAATTTAAGTTAATTTTTATAAAAAATTGAAATTTTGTAACAGTAGATGATATGAATTTTCTTATTTCTAAAATAAGAAATATGGAGTAATCTCCAATGTTACAAATACCGCAGTAATAAGAATTAAGAATTTTAGAATTGAAATAAAAGAACGTACTTATGAAAGTATTAAAGAATCAGTAATTAAAGCAGTGAATCTAGGAGAAGATGAAATAAGGAAAAGAAGTTTAAAATGTGCAAGTGATACTATAGCTAATCATTCTATTGAGAAATTTTCCTGTGAATTAAAAAAGCACTAATTGATATATTGGGAAAGAAAAAATGAAATGCAAAATTTGTGGTAATGAGACTTATAATATATTTTCTGCATTAATATTAAATAAAAACAATATCAAATATTATTATTGTGATTATTGTGGTTTTTTACAAACAGAAGAACCTTATTGGTTAAAAGAAGCATATAGTAATTCTATTAGCATTACTGATACCGGAATAATGTCGAGAAATATTGGTAGCAGTAAAATAACTGCAGTTATTTTATATTTTCTTTTTAAGAAATTTAGTAAATTTCTTGATTTTGGGGGTGGCTATGGAATTTTTACTAGACTAATGAGAGATATAGGATTTGATTTCTACTGGTATGATCCCCAATCCACTAACTTGTTAGCGCGAGGTTTTGAAATTAAAAGTAAAAGTTATAAATATGAATTAATTACAGCTTTTGAAGTTTTTGAACATTTTGCTGAACCAATTAAAGAAATTGAAAGTATGATACAATTTTCTGATAATATTCTTTTTTCAACTGAAATTTTACCTTCTACTTTACCCAAAACTGAAGAATGGTGGTATTATGCTTTAGAAAGTGGACAACATATTTCATTTTATTCTTATAGAACATTAAAATACATTGCACAAAAATATAATATGAATTTATGTTCTAATAGTAGAAATTATCATTTGTTTACAAAAAATAGAAAAATCAATAATAAAATATTTAATCTTTTGCTGAAATTACAAAGGCTTGGGTTATTTTTTTATGTAAAAAAGAAAATAAAAAGCTTAACAATAGATGATATGAATTTTCTTATTTCTAAAATGAAAAATTAGGTGTGAAGAATGAAAGTATTATATGACCATCAAATTTTTACAAATCAAATTTATGGTGGTATTTCCAGATATTTTTTTGAATTAATGAAAATTTTTAAAAATGACAATAAAATGATTTGTTTCCCCCTTCTTGATTACCACATATAAAAAAATGATATGTGGCAAGGCATGGGAAAATCATTTATTATTAACTAAATAAAGTTATTAGTGAGAGTTCTACACGTTTTTAAAATTTATTGTATTCATTTGTTATGAAATTGAATAAGATTATATTAAAGAATTTGCATTATATTGAATTAAAAAGAATTAATCGTACCGTTAAGGGCATCAGAGAAAGGAGTAATCGATGAAAACGGCAACCTTATTATACAAACGAATTTTAGCTTCTCATAAACAATCAGGGAAACTATGGAATCTGTGCAGAAAAATATTCATTAAGCTTTTTCATGATCCTTCATGCACGTTAAATATACATGAGAAACATCTCCAGTTGCCATTATCTCATCAGCTACCAATAAACCTCAAATGTCATCCATTTTATGACAGATTACTGGATAGATTGAGCGATTTTATACGTACTAAATATAGCCATTTAAAATGTATTGATGTCGGAGCAAATATTGGTGATTCTATAGCTGCCTGTCTAAAACATGACACCGATATTTTTTTAGCGATTGAACCACATCCAACTTTTAATAAATATTTACATAAGAATTTCGGGAAGTGCTCAAATGTAAAAATAATGGACGTTGTTTGTTCTTCGTCAAGCAAGACCGAAACATACCAAATTGACGAAAAATCTGGAACGGCATCAGTAATTAGTAGTAGAAGTGGAAGAGTTATGCAGACTAAAACAATAGATAAAATAATAGAGGAAAATATTGAATTCTCAGACGCAAATTTTTTAAAAATTGACACAGATGGTCATGATTTTAGAGTAATTGCAGGAGCTAAAAAGTTTATAACTGAAAATTTGCCAGTAATTCTATTTGAATGTGATTTTTTTGGGAATAATACATATATAGAAAATTGTATGGAGACGCTAAATTTTTTTAAAGAAGTTGGCTACAGTTCTTTTTTGATTTATGACAACTTTGGTTATTTAATGGGAAAACAATCACTGGAGCACTTATTAAATTTTAAGCATTTATTGTTCTATCAATTGACAAGCAAATTTTACTACTTCGATCTTCTTTTGATGAAGGAAGAAGAAATGAGAATTTTTATAGAATTAGAACATTCTTACTTTATAAGTAAGATGTCTAACAAGGCGTTGCAACGAGCGGCTAAAGTTTCTGCTGAACTTTAACATTTTTCCTATTGCTTGAATTAACAATGAAAATTAGATATATATATTTTTAATCAATTGTAAGATTGTGTTTTCTTAAAATATTATTGTCACGCTCGCTTTTAATATAAAGAAAATGAAAAGTTTTACAGTTGATGATATGAATTTTTTTATTTCCAAAATGAAAAATAGGTGCGAACAATGAAAGTATTATATGACCATCAA
>SOKP01000047.1 GCA_004375715.1 Promethearchaeota archaeon
ATGTTACATCCTTAATTGGTAAGGGAAAACAGGTCGTGGAAGCTCTAAAGGAAGGTGGTTTGAAGTTCATTCGCCTGGAGACAAATAAAGGAGAAACAATGATCGCGCTTGAAGAACAGCTTATTTTAATTATCCTAAAGTAATCGATCTTTTACTTTCTTGATCCTATTTGATCAAACTACCGGTATTCTTAGGATTTTTTCAATAATTAAAGAAAAAATTTCCTAAACATGTTATTGGCTCTTTCTTCTCCTACAGTTGATAAATCCATATGCCCAGGGCATACAAGAAAGTTATCGTTTATTCCTTTTTTATACATAATCTTCTTTCGTATGCTTTCAAATAATAAATTCTGATCCCCGCCCTGAAAATCCGATCTTCCAATACTTCCTCTGAAAAGTAAATCACCTGTGAACACTATACCACTAATTTCGTTTCCTTTAAATTTATCAACATCGGAAGTGTAAAAGCACAAAGATCCCGGACTATGACCTGGCGTTTCTAAAGTATGGAGGTTTATCTCTCCGATTTTAATTACATCTCCCTCAACTAACCATCGATTGGCTTCTTTTTGTTTAAATGTTCCAGAATCGTACTCTTTCTTATTGTACATCAGGGGTATTTGAAAATGGCGCATAATTTTGCCTACTTTTGTCGTGTGATCGAAATGACCGTGCGTTAACAAAACTGCAATTGGTTTAACGTTCAATTCATCAATAATCCTAATTATTGCTTCGGCGTTTCCTCCTGGATCTATTACAACAACTTCTTTGGTTTTGTCTGATCCAAAGATATAGCAATTAGTACCCAATGCTCCTACGATAAGCTTTTTGAAAATCATTTTTTCTTAACTCCTTCTAATCATCTAAATATATCATCTTTTTAATAAAAAAAGAAAGAAAGATTAAAAATAACTGCTGAGAATATGAGATTTTAGCATAAAGTGAAGTCATTTATTGTTTATTAGATTATTAATTTCCACTAATCTATTATAAACGTCTAAACCTTTAGGCGTTAATTTTACGTACTTCTTTTTGTTGTTTTGTTCAATCGTAATCAATCCCCTATCAATTAAATCCTCTTTAACCCGGAAATACGAATTATAGTAGCTAAACTTGTTTAATTCGTTATAGAAGGAGTGCTTATCGATTCTATGCCCTTTAGAGTTCATAAGGACTTCTAATGTATCTCTAAAACCTTTCTTCTTTAAAAAGCTTATCAAATCATCAATTGTCATTCTATCCCTTACCTTATTTAAATGGTATAAACTAAATTTACTTAAATGTAATAAAATAAAATATTCAAAATTAAAAAACATTTTGAAAATAATTATTAAGCTAATAATGAAATGAACAAATAATTTAAATTATGAGCTCAAATTCCTCAACGACAAAATAATCCTTAAAGTTAATCACTCATCAAAATAAACTGGATTAAATTAGGTCACAATTCTCATATTAATTTATCAAAATTTATTACTTGGAAATAATTTTTAAACTTGAATGGACTTTAGTAGATATTTTGAATTCGCAAAAGGCAACACACCAGTTATCTTATCTTGTCCTCATGGGGGATACAAAAAGCCAAAGAGAATACCAGATAAAACAGTCGGTCCTCGAATTGCTGACAAGAATACGTACTTCATCGCAAAATTGATTATAAGTTTATTAAAAATTAAAAATATCAGAATTTTCTACATTCTTAACAAAATCCACAGAAGTAAAGTAGATTTAAACCGACCCTCGCAATCGGAGAGTTCCTACAATCGTACTTCTATTGAAGCCAAGACGATTTTTCATTCCTATCAAAAAATATTGAACGATTTCGCTCAAGAGTGCGTTTCAAACCACGGAAGAGCGTTAATAATAGATTTTCATGGATATACAAAACCATATCGAGAATATCCAGATGTAATTTTTGGTCACATCTTCGGGAAAACCCTCGACTTATTAGAAGATTCAAACAAACAGGATTGCAAAAAATATTGGGGTTGTTCACAGTTACAAAACGAAATTTCTAAGCATTTTAAAATGGATGATGGCCTGGCTTTAACGGAACATAATTTATCTTATTCTGGTGGTTATATCACTCAGCAGTTTTTTAAAAAAAGCCAAATAAACGCACTGCAAATTGAGGTCGCAAAAAGTATTCGATTAGATTTCCAACTTACAGAAACTCTTGTAAAAGCGATAACCAATGCAATAGTGAATTTGATTCCAAAGGAGTAAAGACTAAGATTATTGCTTTAATAGTACATCATTTTCGGATAATGTAATGGAATGCTGAAAAGAAAAAAAAACCCATAAAAAAAATAAGCGTTACCATAACTACAATAGTAATCTGATACTCTACCCAATTGTTAAACTCAGCGATTACTAGAAATGTAATAGCACAGATAACAGCGATTAAAAATACAATAAAAAGAAGTGTATATTTTAAAAATTCTTTTTTCCGTTCATACATTGTTAAAATTGTAAATGAACATCCATCTTTAAGAATTGTGTCTATTGTGCTAGATTCAATTATGACTATTTTTAAGATTAGATTATAACGCTTCGTAATCGTCTGATATTAAATCTTTAGATCTCCACTCAACGTTAAGTTGATGTTGTATACATACATCTTCGATTTCCTTAAGTTCCTTAGAACCTACTCCTAAATTGTGATCGATTTCTACTGTATAACCACTACCTTTACTAACCGCAAAATTATTGCGTATTTTAAATATGATTTCATTTAGATTCTCATATTGAGCATCACACATTACATACTCGCTCTTTCTCAATATCTCAAGAGCGTAATTTTTAAACTCTATATCATCCCTGATTATGTAAAATACTGGTTCTATATCATCACCCACTATGCTACTACATTCTACATCAACGTATCCTTCATCCTCTTCATTCTGCGCGAGAATCGATATGAATTTAACGGCTCCTTCCTCCGTTACCGTACACTCTAAATGGTTCGATTTTTTTTCTTCCATTAATAATAATTGTATAATAATAATAATTTATTTCTTTCATGCATTGTTAAAATTGTAAATGAACATCCCTCTTTAAGAATTGTGTCTATAATAATAGACTAAAATAGATGAATGTCAGATTGATTTTCTCAACTCATCATCTCAATGATAATTATCAATATGCCATAAAGGATGTAAGGGATAAATGGTAGTATCAAAGCAAAAAAGACTAAACCTATTGGTCCAATGAACATTATACTGAGTGGAATCCACCACCACGAAAATCCTCCTCCAACCATAAGATAAACTGATACAATGAGCCCTAAAATTGCACCTGCTATTAATAAACCTTTCATAGGTCCCTTATGCAATAAATACGCGTAATATTTACCCATAAAGGTATTTTTACTCTCTATTTTTGCTTTTCTATCTGAAATATCCTCTTTTTCTTCAAGCACATATAATTCTTCTTCAATCACATTAACCACCTATTATTATTCATTAATTTATTTTTATTTTGAGTTTTTAATTAAATAAAATAAGGTTAAAAGTATATTATTAGTTAATTGTCTAAAACTTTAAATGAACTTTTGGACTCTTATTAAGTCTCATTTTTTGTCGGTTTAAGCTCATTTTCTCTAAAAATTTGAAGATATGAGTTATATTGAAATTAATGAAGCTTTTAGCTCAGTTATTTATGGTTGTTGTAAAGAATTGGGTTTAGATTGGAAAGATCCTAATTTTAATCTGTGGGGCGGAGCTATTGCTCTAGGACACCCTAGATTAATTGGTTCTATTGTTCATCAATTAGAGAAAACCGGTGATGAATTCGCTATTAGCAGTATGTATGTTATAGCTTTAGAAGTTTTCGATAAATTGATAAAGCTATTATGTGAAAAAATTTAAATTTATGTTAAATAATCATATATTTATGAACAAAGTAATATATAATGGAAATTTCGTTGTTCATTCACAATCTTATGGAAACCAAATTTTTATTTTATTCAACAATTCTCATGAGAAAATCAGAGATAATTCTTATGATTTTTCAATTTATTGTCGGAATATTGATGGAAAACCTCCTAATCCAAATTTTGTAATTACCCTTCATTTAATTAATCCGATGGGCAAAGCCTTGCAACCCTTTCAAACGAACTTACATCCGAGCAATTTAAAAAATCCAGAGTATGATTTAAAAAGAGCTGTTAAATTTCATATATCTATTGATTTAAACACTTTATATGAGGAGGAAGGATTATGGCATTATTTTTTTACTCTAAAAGATGAATCCAATAAAGACCAGTTAATTTACATCCCCGAAAATGGATATATATTAGGTCCAGAGACGAGCTCTCCTCGGAGGATAGCTGTATTTTGTGGACATTCTGTCTCAAGTATTCCTGGTGAAAGATATATTCGTGCTGGCTTTATAAAAAATAATTATGAGTTTATTGTAAGTATTATATATTGGAAGGAATTGAAAGAAATGTTTCTTTATCTTATCCCAGCACAAAAAATAGAGGGCATGGGTATATCTAATACAGTGGGGATCAAGAGGTTTAAAATGAAACCAACTAAACCTGATTCTAAGTATACAGACATAGTTGATTTTCGCTATGTAATAAATTTCGAAAATTTAAGATATAAAGATGCTGAGTTGGGGCGGTTTAATCATTACTATGAAGGAATTTTAAAAGATGGAACAAAGTTATATCAGTATCAACAAAAATTGTTTTATAATAAACATGAAGATCCAGAGTTTAGTCAGAAGGAGATTTGTGAAGATTTTAAAGAACCCTTTGTGGCTAGTAATCACCCTCAATTAGTTGATTATTTATTTGAAGATACAAACCACTTAATATATTCTCCTAGCTGGTTTTTTACAGAAATAGAAGTACTCCTAAAAGAATCGAAAACGGAATATCAGGTAAAATCTAATTATACTCTAAGATTCGAAGTACTTTATTCAGATTCAATGGGGTGTAAACCATTTGATGGTTACCCAAGGTTAATTTTTAGAAATAAGGAATTGGATAAAAATTTTAAATTTATTATGTCTCCTAATAACATTATAAGCTCTTTTACTCAAGACTATAGTGAGGTCTTTGATTCTTATATTTGTGATGTAAATTGGGCTAAACTTCCTAAAGGTATTTGGCATTTTTATTTTGAAGCTAAAAACAGTAAGGGAAATCAGATAAAAAACCTATTAGGGAAAGAAATATTTCTGCGAGTTTAAGTTCAGTAAAAGTTTGCTTAATTATTTTTGGCTTCATTTTTTTAGATTCAACAAAATAGATTCTTCTTTTTGTCGGTTTAGGCTGGTTTTCTTTGAATTTTGTTCATATATCTAAAATATTTAATAATAAAGTTATTTAAATGTTCATTCAAATGGGATAAAATCGATAAAATTTTCAGAATGATGAGGAAAACTTTTCAAAAAATTCAGAAAATCGTAATGTTTATAAATATTTTTTCATAATATAATAATAACATTGGGGAATTTTTTCCCGCAAA
>SOKP01000124.1 GCA_004375715.1 Promethearchaeota archaeon
CGATCTCAGTCATATTAACGAGAACTCTACCACCACCTTCGAGGTCTATCACACAGCGAGGGATGGGTGTATTGAGGTATGCTCCTCCTACCAAATGATCAAGGGAATATGTGAAGAGTGTTCCCTTCTTTGAGAGTTTGTATTTTTCTAATTGATCATCGGCTCTACACACTGAACACGACCGTGAAATGTCTGGATATTGCACAGCTCCACAATTCTTGCATTTTACACCATACCATTTATAAACTGAGAGAGTATCACGCCAGATTAAGACAGCTGAGCTCTTACGTATATATCTATCTTTATTGATCAATTCTTTAAACTCAATAAAATTGTTGTAATTCTTTAGAAGGGTCATCGATTTTTGGTGACCGACAAAACCCATCCTTCCTTTGTTAATAGCTTTAACACCGTCTTTATCTCGAACTTGCATTAGAATTGCATCCGCTCCATCTCCATAACCAGCCATGATGATCTTGGCATCTGGTTTAGGTCTTCGTAAGCTGGCAATGAGGAGCATAAAGGGCATTGGCGTCCCTATGTCACCTACTTGAAAGAATAAGCCATTTTGAGCGACTCCTTGGCCAAACTTCATTATTTTAGAGATTCTACTGTGCATACGGGGGTTACTATAATAATAAGCTGCAATTGCGATGTCTTCAGAAGGATTTAAATTATTGCGTTTCAAGATTTCAAGCATTACTTTGGTGATGTTTTCTACATAAAATTTCGCGTCCATTTTAGGTTCAAATGTTCTGATAAACTCATCCTTCTCCGCTCTTTTCCACGGACCAGTCACATTCGCTGAAACTGAATAATAATCATCAATCGAAATTGGGATATTTTCTTCATCCGCAACGAGTATAGCTGCAGCACCATCTGCAAATCCATATTCCCACATAGTTGAGGGTTCAGGTTTTCTAGTATCAGCTGCAATTACCAGGATACTGTTGATGTCTTTGTTAGCCTTGACTGTATCAACAGCCCTAGTTAAGGCTGTGGTACCTGCTTTAGTAGAATCCGTGAAATCTGCGGTAATGATGTCCTCTCTCATATCGAGTACTGTAGCGATTAATGACGCTGAATCTTTTTCGGTATACACTTGTGTTGTTGAAGCAAAGAATATTCCATCAACCGTCTTTGGGTCAATCCCCGCTAAGCAATCAAGTCCTGCTTCTACGGACATTGTCAAGCTGTCCTCATCTACCATTGCTACTGCTTTAGTCCCGGGAACTACGGGAAAATCCCATGCTTTCGCAATGAGTTCTCTGGGTAGCATGTATTTAGGTAAATAAGCACCATAACTTTTAATACCAATTGGCATATTAATTTTTTACCTCTATTATCTCTTATTTTTGTTATTTGGATATAAATTATTAATTATATGATTCTCAATTTTTTAAATTAAATATATTTTGGTTTTTAATTCCGAGTTGACTTCAATATATAACTACCTTTATTGAGGAAGAAGGGTAAAAATGTTTCATCAAAATAAGTAAAAATGTTAAAAAATGTTAATCTGTCTCAAATTTTTTTTCTAAAACAGTAATAATTGGTTTAAATCCCACTTTTCCAAAAACATCTATTAATTTTTGTAATTTTTTGTCTCCCCCATAAGCCATATTAATCCTTACGGCTTCACATCCCCACGATTTAAGTATTTGTGTAGCCCGATCTGCGAGAATTTGACCCACACCTTTTCCTATAAATTCTTTTTTGGTTGCCCAATTATTTAGATATCCAAGATACTGTCCTAAGTTGTTTTTAACTCCTTCCAGCATTCCTAGTGAAACAACCTGACCTGTTGATTTTAATTCAGCTATCAAGGTTATACGTTTTAAGTTTGGCTTAAATTGTCGTAGGCCAGATGTTTCTCGCCATTTTGATTCTACGAATCCGATGTTGAACTTACTTTGAAGTTCTAACAATATTTTTAAAGTAGCTTGGTAATCAGACGTTCTATAATTTCTAATGATAATATCTTCTTCTTTAATTATATCGTCGGACATACTTTTATCCCAATTTTTTGTATATTTTTTTTATACTATGTAGTTTTTAAAAGGTTTAAATCAATTCTTTTTGACAACAACTTTTCATTGCTCACTTCGTCAATGATAAAGAATATGTACTCGTCAATATGAGGTATGATAGGTGATATAAAAACTAGTTCTTCTTGCGGGAACCAGTTTTCGATGGTTTCAATCATAATTTCTTTTTCAAAATATTCTTTAAGATGATTAATTTTCACAATTATCCCCTTAACTTCTTCAAGGGAATTGTTTTGAACCAATATTTCCAATTCTTGGCTATCTTCTATAATATTTATTTTAAGTAGTATAAATGGTTTTTTGTCGGCAAAGTTCACTTCTCCCTTCTTGCTAGGGTCAAATAATTGAATGCTTGAGAAAGAGCCTTTATAATCCTTACTTTCGATATGCGATACATCTAACCCTTTAAATGCTAAGTATGCTATAGCTTTTTGCATTCGTATAGATGTAGCGTCTGAATTTTTTATCACATTAGAGAAAAAATTATTCGTTGTTTCTTCGATTGAAGCTCTAAGTTTTTTTTTGATTGCCTGGCCAATTTCTATGCGTTTTTTAACTTTAGGAGATTTAATTACTTCATCTTGTAATATCTCAGAATCAATTATTTCAAACAACATGTCTCCATATTTATCTTTTACTTCTTGAGTCAAAATTCGTATAAGTTCGTCCCCAAAAAGCTCAATATTGTTTGGCAGTGATACTACTATCACAATCGTTTCAGGGGTATCGTCGTGAAGTCCAGATCGTCGTTTTTCTCTTTTTGATTGAGTGAGAAATTTTTTACCGAAGAATGTGTATCCTTTAAACTCAAGATCTATGTGATCTAAAGCGTCAGATTCGTCTAAACTCAAAAACCAAATTGGATGATATTTAATCGGACGCATAAAGGCTTTGTCGTTCTTATACTTTTCAACGGGATATATTAACAAAGGCATATGTCCTTGAGTTTCGTCAAAATATAGGACGTACACTACTGCTAACTCTTCAAAAGGATTTTTTTCCGGTAATTTCTCAAATAATTCAGCCAAGAACGTCCCTTATAGTCGTTTTTTTTGAACTGCTTCTACGAAAATAGAAATAATTCTTTGTCTAAAAGTTTTGTCTATAAGTTTAATTAAAAAATATGTATTATTAATTATAACAGTTTTAAAGTGAGAACTTATGCAAATAACAGATATTAAAACCTACGTTTTAAAATTAGACTTTAAAGTTAAAATTGGGTCCATGCCCCGGCTTCAAGCTTCGGGTCTTTACTTAAATCTCAAAACGGATGAGGACATAGAAGGCTGGGCGCTAACTCACTGGAATTTGAGCAACCTCGCTCAAAAACAATTCATCGACGAAGGCTTAAGAAGGCTAGTTGTGAATAAAGACCCTTTTATGATTGAAGAAATCTTTCACGGAGTATATCAAAACACTAATAGAATTATGTTTGGTATTCCTCAGGCTACTTCTGCTATACAAATCGCATGCTGGGATATAATGGGAAAAGCAACTAAACAACCGATATATAAATTGCTTGGTGGCCGAAAAAGAGAAGTTAAATGTTACGCTTCTATCCTACGAGCTTATAAGCCAAAACCGGCCGTTAAAACCGTCGAAAACGCAATTAATCCTGAATTAGGAGGTTTTAAGGCGGTAAAATTGCGAATAGGAATGGGAATTGAGCAAGACACAGCAGTTTTAAAAGAAGTTAGAGACAACTTTCCTGATATTGATATTATGGTTGACGCAAATTCAGCCTATCAGTCAGTCAACGAGGCTCTTAAAGTAGCTAAAGTCTGCGATAAATACGATGTTTTATGGTTAGAAGAACCAATTCCTACTGATAACCTGAACGGGCTCGCTAAGTTAAGAGCAAAATCGCCAGTTCAGATTGCTGGCGGCGAAAACGACATGGGAATATTTCGATTTGAAGATATCCTTTCCAGAGAATGTTTTGACATCGTTCAACCTGACGTTACGCGCAGTGGAGGCTTTTTACAATTGAAAAAGATCGATGCCATGGCAGAAGTGAAAGGAGTGAGTTGTATACCCCACATTTTTGGTTTTGGACATATTTTAGCTGCCAATTTGCATTTTATCATGGCGTCGCGGTGTGAATGGTGCGAGTTTCCCTTTTATCCAGATGAATTCCAGCTACTTGAAGAACCGATAAGGGCAAGTAAAGGAAAAGTTAAAGCGCTCGAGAAACCTGGATTAGGCGTAGAAATCAATAAAGAAATGTTTGAAAAAAGCGTTCTAAAAATTTAGAACTATAACTAACAAAATGACAATAATTTATAGCCAGATATCGCAGAGGGCTAGACACCATCAATAAATATAAATAATAGAAAATTGATTGTACTAATAGAACGCTAATACAATATAATTCTAATTAGGATTGAATTCTAATGGACGAACTGAGAAACAAACGTTATAAGGATAAGATTCAGCACATTTTTGATTATATTCAGGATTTACCTTTAATTCCCAAAAATGAACTGGAAAAACGTGGAATATTTTATTCCCTTCAAACTTCCATTGAGGCAATGGTTGATTTAATTGCAATGCTTGTAAAAGATTTGGGGATTCAAGTGAAAGATGACAATAATAACATTAATGAAATCATTAGAATAAAGAAGTTGAATCCAGAATTGGGAGAAAAGTTGAGTCAAGCCAATGGACTTCGAAATATTATAGTACACCGTTATAATGCCGTTGATGATCAGATTATATTAGATTCTGTTCAAGAGGTAAAAGACCTATTATTGAAATGGGTTAGAATTATAGAGGAAAGTTTAAATGATATCAGTTGAATTTGGGTATATTAGGGAGAAGTTGGATTTTTTAAAAGAAAAATATGATGTTGTAATCTTTGGATCATTTGTAAATGGTGAAATGCGTCCAAAATCTGATATTGATATCGCTGTGATTACTCACCGAACAGATAAAGAAATTAATATCAAGATACAAAAAAATCTATTTGGAAAAGCTCCTTTAAAATTCGAAATTCGAGTTTTTGAATTATTGCCTATTTATATCCAATTTTCTATTATTGAAAATTATAGGGTAGTCTATGGTGATTTGCTGGAGATATCGGAGTATTTTTACCAATTTCGCAAGAAATGGGACGATTGCAAAAATCGAATTTTAATGAATCAATTTAAGAATATAAGTGAAAAATTACAGCTACTGGAAAGAAGAATAGAGTATTTAGAATAAATATTCTTTTTCAATATTTACATTATATTGTTTAAAATAAATTTTAATCTAATTCTACATTAAATACATCGAGGTTTTAAATATGCAAGCCTTAAATAGTAGAAAATCTATAAACAGAAACCATTAATTATTCTTTGATTTGGAGCCCTATTGATTCATGAAGCTTAGTAATAAACTCGAATTAATTTATATTCCCGCATCTTATTGGAATGAGCCTTTAAGTGGGTTTGAATTAATTTCTAAAACAAAACAACTTCCTAGAAATTCTAGTTTTTTTCTATTGTGGAATCCAGCAAATCCATCAGAAAAGGAGCTTACTGAGCGTATTAAGCTCAGTTTTCCAACGATTCCAGCAAATAAGCTATTGACTTGTAAAATCAACTTAGCGGTTCCGGTACATTCATTGAAAGCAGATAATGATAAGACATCTTCCACGCAATTTTTTGAAGTATCGTCCTTCATTGGAAAAATCATGCCTATTGCGCCTACAGTAAAATTACTATTTCAATTGGAAATAATTGACAGTCAAGATCGAGGTGTGCAGCGTTTTAGTAATTCAATTAAGACGTGGGCGTTTCTAACAAAATTAATATTTGAGCTATTAAACAACGGAAAATTCATTCCTATTTTAGAACCAATTACAAGAGAAAGATATAATGGCCAATGGCGCTTATTATTAAAGTCTCAAGAAGACAAAGATCGTTTTAAATCGATCTTAAATAATAGTTCTTGGCCTGCTTTTTGTCTTCCTATAAATTTTATTAGAGTAAATGGAGCAATTAAAGCAGACGGTCTTTGGCACCCCTCCTATGTTTTTTCCATCTTCATGGATAACATAGGAGATTATTTAATACGTTCTATGCTTAATAAAAGTGATTTTCGCACTTTTAAAGAATTTTATAGTACAGAAATTAAAAAGGAATCAGATCCAGACTTTAATTTGGGTTGGGATTACAAATTTCTTAAAGCTCTCATCAATAAAGATCCTAGTTTTAAAGTAGCGGAATTTTATGAAAGTATTTTACCGACATTAATAAAAAATTGGACACAATCTGCTCAAGGACTTACTTTAAAGCATGGTCTTACGTTTAATGTGGAATTGAAATACCCCAAAAAACCAGAAGATGATTGGCCATTATTGCTTTATCTTTCTTTGCAAGACAGTGCAAAAACAATTCCTTTAAATGAACTATGGGAAGGTAGTAGTATCAAAAGAAATTTTGAAAGCGATGGACAATTTTTAGAAATAATTTTAAGAGGACTAGGCGCAGCATCAAAAATTTTCCCCCCAATTAAAAGAGCTCTATTAGAAAACATAAAAGGAGAGATTAAACTTACTTCCAGAGAAGTGATGGATTTTTTAAGATATCCAAAAGATTTATTGATTCAAAGTGGGTTTAATATTATTCTTCCTGATGTATTCAATAGGGGAGGAAAACAACGGTTATCAGCAAAACTAATTATTCGTTCTACAAAAGATGAAAAAAAGGTAAAAAAAGGGAAATTCTCTGTTTTACCATCAATGTTTGACATTGATTCAATGCTAGAATTTAAATGGGAGGTCTCGCTTGAAGGAAAAGTAATCTCTGATGAAAAATTCGATAGTTTAATTAGTTCCAGCGAACCATTAATCAACTTAGGTGGAAAATGGATATTAGTCGATCAACAAGATATTGAAGATTTAAAGAGCGTTAAAGATTCTGAAATAGAAAATTACATGGATGCTCTTAAACTTGGATTAACGGGAAAGACTCAACTACAAGAAAACGGTATTAAGTACGATGTAATTGTCGAAGGAGAATTAAGCGAGATTATTGAAAGATTACAATCTGTAGAATCATTTGAGGAAATTCCTTCTTCATCATCGTTTAACGGAAAACTGCGCCCTTATCAGCAAGATGGGTTGACATGGATGGCAAACATGGCAAGATTCAACTTTGGATTGTGTTTAGCTGACGATATGGGGCTTGGAAAGACTATTGAAGTCATAGCTTTTTTAAGTTATCTTAAAGATCAATTTCCTAATAATCTGGGAAGTGTTTTAATTATATGTCCTACTTCAATATTATTTAATTGGCACCGTGAGTTAAAGAAATTTGCTCCGGATTTAGATGTAGTACTTCACCATGGAGCCAAGAGAATTACGGAAGCGTCAGGAATTCCTGAGTTTTTAAAACCGCATCGAATTTTTCTAACGTCTTATGGAACTATTAGAAATGATATTGACTTTTTAGAAACAATTGATTTTAGCGGAATCATCGTTGACGAGAGTCAAAACATGAAAAATTACGCTTCAAAACAAACTAAAGCAATAAATAAGCTAAAAAGCCAATTTAGAATTTGTTTGAGCGGTACTCCAATAGAAAATCGTTTAGTTGAGCTTTGGTCGCTTTTTAATTTCCTAAATCCCAGTTTGTTAGGAAGTAGGGTGGAATTTCAAAGGAAGTACGTCTTGCCAATAGAACGATTTCAAAATCAAGAAATAATTAATAATTTAAAGTTAATTATTGCTCCCTTTATCATGCGCCGCGTCAAATCAGATAAATCTGTTATAAGTGATTTACCTGAAAAAAATGAAATGAAAGTATTTATCGAATTGACCGAAGAGCAAATTAAACTCTATAAAGAACTTGTAGAAAATACATTGAAAGAGATAGAAACTTTATCAGCAGATAAGAGAAAGAAGAAAGGGTTAATATTGGCCTTATTAGTAAAATTAAAGCAGATTTGTAATCACCCCTTCCAATATCTTAAGATTGATATTACTTCGTTAGATCTGGATGCAAAAATGGAGGAAATTGTCTCCCAATCACAAAAATTATTGAGATTGCTTGAAATGACTGATGAAGTCATCTCAAATGGAGAAAAAATCTTAATTTTCACTCAATTCACGCAAATGGGGAATCTTTTACAAAAAATTCTTGAACACAAGTATAAATTCAAGATTCTTTACTTTCATGGGGGCGTGCCAGAAAGGAAAAGAAAAGAAATTGTTGACGAATTTCAATCAGAAGATATTGATAGCCCTCCAATATTAATTCTATCTCTAAAAGCGGGTGGAACGGGTTTAAACTTGACCCAAGGAACTACAGTTATCCATTTTGATAGGTGGTGGAATCCCGCAGTTGAAGACCAGGCGACGGATAGGGCTTATCGAATTGGTCAAAAATCAGTAGTAAATGTTTATAAATTTATTTCTAAAGGAACTATTGAAGAAAAAATAGACTTTTTATTGGAAGAAAAGCGAGATTTAGCAGATAAAATCGTAACATCCACAGGAGAGTCTTGGATCTCAAATTTAGACGATGAAAAATTAAAGAAATTGTTATTATTAAGTAATTAAAAACTATAAGTGATAAAAATAGACAATCGTAAAAAGGAATTCATGGAAAATCGTCGTAGTAAACGCAAAGGACCAAATCAACCCCAAAGAAAGAGCGATTACGAGAAAGAACGCACTCGTGAAGAAGTTGAACAAATTAAAAAAAATCTCATAAATTTTGCTAAAACATCCTGGGGAAAACAATGGATTCAATCTAATTTAGAAATAGGACGCCCATTTAGAATGCAAAGGGGAATTCAATACGTTAAAGATGAAAGACGAATAGAGAATCTTTCTATTAGTACAGGTCAAATATTTGCAACCGTACAGGGTACCGCTCCAACACCATATAGAGTGAAAATCAATTTTGAACCTATTCTCGAAGAAGGATGGAAAATCATTCTTCAAGAACTAACCAAAAAAACCATCAATCTAATAGAATTATTAGAAGGCTTATTACCCGAAGATATAATTACAATTTTTAATGAGAATGGACACTCACTATTTCCAAACGCTTCGAAAGGCTTAAATGCAACTTGCTCTTGTCCCGATACGGCAATTCCATGCAAGCACATTGCTGCGGTAATTCTATACATCGCCCGCGTTTTGGATTATAATCCATTTTTACTGCTAGAATTACGAGGAAAATCAAAAAGCGAAATTCTCAACGAATTAAGTTTAGGGCAAGGAGCAAAAAGTGAAAATAAATCAGAAAAGATATCTACTGCAAGTAGTGTTGAGTTTAAATTTAACGTTCCAAAAATCTCTATTGTAGAATTATCAAGCGAACAAAAGAAATCAGGCACGGATATAGATGATTATAATATTGGATTTACATTTAGAAAACCGGGAAAAATTATAGAAACGTTAGAAAATCTAGGCGTTCCTCAAACTATAGAAAATAAGGCTTTTGAGATCGTATTGAGAGCAATTTATCGTAAAATTACATCAAAAATACACGACACATCTTTAGAACTAAGTTAATGAAAAGAATTTTGTAAAAAAAAATGTTTTAAAATTTAAAGCATATATTCTATTTTTATATTCAGAAGTTCCTAAGCGAAAAATTAATTACAAATTGAGATTATTTTATCAATGTAAAACAAGGTGAGATAATGAGACCAATTACAGAAGAAAAATTCGAATCTATTTTAGAATTTTTAGAAGAAAACAAAATCGATGTTTTAATGATAACTGATTACGAAAACAGTCGAAATGTTAACTTGCAATATCTTTCTGGACATCCTACCGACGCAACGATATTAATAAATTCAGGTGGAGAAACGACTTTAATACCTTGGGATGTACTTTTAGCGGAAAAACATTCTGAGGTTGATGAAATTATAAATCCCGCTAATTTTAGCTTCAATGTATTTCTAGCAATGAAAGAATTATTTGAGAATCGCTGGAAAAAGTCATCCATTACGGTCGGAGTCCATTCAACGACTAGCTATGGCTTAATTGTAAAAATGAAAGCAATTATTCCCGGAATTAGGTATTTTGAAGAACCAATTGTAATTCAACAGTTTTTTGAAAAATTGCGAGCAACAAAAACTGATTTTGAGATTAAGAAACTAATAGGAGCAGCCCAAATTGGAAATAAAACAATAAAGGATATCCACGATTTCTGCGTAAATGATCCTGACGGTACAGAAAAAGATTTATCGTTTCTAGTGCGAAAAAAATTAGCAGATTATGGAGCTGAGGATGTTGCTTTTGAACCTCTTGTTGCGAATTCTTCCCGTGCTCACGAGATACACCAACATCCCTTTGCGAGCGATCAAAAATTTAGTTTACCAGGGTTAGCTCTAATTGATTTTGGTGCAAAGTTCCAGGGATATTGTAGTGACATTACCGTCCCAATTAGTTTCGGCAAATTATCAGACAATCAGAATAAAATACGTGAGTTAACTATCAAGGCATATGAAGCAGCAATTGAAACGATTGATATAGATGTACCCCTATGGAAAATCCATGATACCGCAGAACAAATACTTAAGAAAGGAGGATTTGAAATGCCCTATTCTTTAGGTCATGGTTTAGGGTTAACTGTACACGATTCACCATTTATAAGTCGAAAGCCTACGGATGATTATTCAAAAAAACATTGGAAAGAAGAGACAATTCAAGATGGAATGGTGTTTACTATAGAACCTGGAGTCTTTAAGCAAGGATTAGGCGGTCAAAGGCTTGAGAATGATGTCCTGATTCGGAATGGCAAGGTTGAAATTATTACTAAATCGCAACCTTTTACGGTTATGTGATGTTTGCGATACTATTGGAGAATTTTTTTTCTTTTTAATGAATACTAAATTTTAAATTAGTGCTCTAATTATAGCTTTTATGGCTAGTTCAAAAGATTGGTATGAAGTATTAGAGCATAAAGATTACTTATTTGTTATCAGAGAAAGGCTAGATGAGCTTGATCCTCGCTTTTATACCACTTATGTAAATATATACTTAGTACTAGGTGACGAAAAAGCTCTATTAATTGATACCGGATGTGGTCTCTTTCCTTTAAAACCAATTGTAGATGAAATCATCGGAACTAGAAAGCTTCTAGTAGTTAATTCTCATTTCCATTTTGACCATAGAGGGGCAAACGGTGAATTTCCTGAAATATATATCCATGAAAGTGAGAAAAACATGGTTTCTTTACCGTTAGATATGTCTTATATAAAAGATTCCTCAAAGGAATTAATAAATGAATATAGGAAAAAGGATTACATTTTAAAACCTTCACTAATCGCAAATTCCTTAAAAGAAGGAGATGAGTTTGATTTAGGTGGTATAAAAGTCAAAGTTTTTCATACACCCGGTCATTCTATTGGCTCAATATCTCTATTAACTGATAAGGGTGATTTATTTACAGGGGATACTGCTCATTATGGAGCAATGTACTTGCCAAAAAAGCGACAATTTTCAGTAATTTTAGATAGTATTTCAAAATTACTAGAGCTTTTTGACGGTTCAAATGTACAAGAAATTTACCCTTCACATGAAGAATATCCCGTCGGAAAGGAATTATTAGAAAAACTCTATGAAGGTATAATTAATATTGAAAACATATGGGATACTAAAACTAAAAATAGGTTTTTGGGTGCTTGGGTTTTAGAAGACAAGAATTTTAAATATATTGTGTAAGTCGTTGATTATGGAAAAAGTAGAGAAGATTATTTTATCGGAAACTTGGACATTACATAATGAAAAGAAAGGATTAAATGTACCTACAGAAGTTCCAGGGTCTGTATTTGAAACTTTACTTGATAATAACATAATTGAGGATCCTTTTTATGGATTAAGAGAGCACGATGTCTCATGGGTTTACGAATCAGATTGGGTATATGAAACTGAGTTCGATCTTGAGCCAAATTTTTTAGAGCATAAAGTAATATTGCTCCGATTTCACGGATTGGATACTGTATCAGAAATTGTATTAAATGGAGAGAATCTTGGATTTACAGATAATATGTTTGTTAGATACGATTTTAATGTAAAAACAAAACTTAAGAGTAAAAAAAATAAGTTAGCTGTTAAATTTAGAAGCCCAACTTTAAAAGCTCGGGAGAAGAAAGAAAAAGAAGGAATAAATTTAAACACTGGCTATGCTGCGATTCCTGGTGTACCTTATCTTCGTAAAGCCCAATATTCATTTGGTTGGGATTGGGGTCCTAAACTACCCGACATCGGAATATGGCAACCTATAGAAGTACTTGGATATGATAGTCTTATAATCGATTCTATTTATGTAAATCAGAAACTACATTATAATAAAAATATTAACGATTTATCTAGATTAGAGCTAACTGATATTGGGGTTATGTCAGCAGATATATCGATCGAAATAAATTTGGAATCTGATTTACCAATCAATGAACTTAATTTTTATAATTTAAATGTGGAACTTAAAGCTCCTGATGGTAAGATATTTACTTCTGAGAAATCTATCAATATCTTAAAACCAAAGATTGAGTTTGCACTTGAGTACCCATATCTTTGGTGGACCCATGATCTAGGTACTCCTAATCTATACGAACTTTTAATTATAATTAGTAAAGATGAAATAATAGATTCCGTCAAGCAGAAAGTAGGCATAAGAGAGATTCGATTAATACAAAATCCTGACGAATGGGGAGAATCTTTTTTCTTTATGTTAAACGGCGTTCCTATATTTGCGAAAGGTGCTAATTGGATTCCAATCGATAGTTTTATTCCGAGAGGGAAAAAAAAAGGTCTTTATCAATCAAACTTAGCTGATGCTAAAGAAGCTAACATGAATATGATTCGCGTTTGGGGCGGGGGAATCTATGAAGATGATCTTTTTTACGATTTATGTGATAGTTTAGGTATTTTAGTCTGGCAAGATTTCCCATTTGCGTGTGCGGTTTATCCTTACGATGAGGAGTTTATAGAGAAGATTAGGATCGAAGCTATCCAAAACATTCAAAGATTGCGGAATCATCCAAGTTTGGCGCTTTGGTGTGGAAATAACGAAATTGAACAGTTATGGCAATGGGAGTTACACAACTCTAAGATTATATATGGAGATATCATAAGCAAATTTAAATTAGGATATTTAAAAATATTTGAGACTCTATTACCAGAATTAATAAATGAATACGACCCTAACCATCCATATTGGCCTAGTTCTCCTTCTAACGGTTTTGTAGGGGAAAATCTTGGTAAACAAAATTCTAACTCACCAGATATTGGCGATTCACATTTTTGGGACGTCTGGCATAGAAATAGACCATTTAGAACCTATCGGAAATTTAATTCACGCTTTATGTCTGAATTTGGTTATGAATCCTTCCCTTCTATAAAAACTATTGAAGATTTTTGTCCTTTTGCTCAGTTGAATTTCTTCTCACCAATAATGGAAAACCATCAAAAAAATTCGGCTGGGAACAATAAAATATTGAAGTATATGAAAAAACGATTTACTATTCCGCAGATCTTTGAAAATCAGGTTATTTTATCTCAAATAACGCAAGCAGAAGCTATCGAATATGGAGTTGAGCATTGGCGTCGAAATCGAAACAATTACCATTGTATGGGTACACTTTACTGGCAATTAAACGATTGTTGGCCAGTAGCTAGTTGGTCATCCCTGGATTATTATGGCCGATGGAAAGCATTACATTACTATGCAAAAAGGTTTTATCACCCACTTTTTCCAAGCGTAAAAGAAGATACTAAATCTGTAGAATTTTGGCTATCGAACGATCTTCGCACCTCTCAAGAATTCCAGTTCGAATGGAAAATCTATAAAGCAGATGGAAAATTAGAAAAAAGTGACTCGTTTGAATCGGTAATTCTTCCGTGTTCTTCAAAAAAATTAGGCGTCGTCAACATCTCTGATTTTAAGCAAACTGACGATAATTTATCAGATTTTATTGTGTTTTTTACATTGAGGTTTAACAATCTTGAGGGTGAACAGGAATTTCATGGATTTAGATTGTTTTCGGCTCCAAAGAAATTTCCGTTACAAGATCCTAATATATCGTGGGAACTCAACGAAAATTTCTGTGAAGAATCTAATGAAAAGGAATATGAACTCAAAATATCTACAACTCAAATTGCATTATACGTTTACATAGATTCTAATAAATTTGATTTTATTGCCTCAGATAATTTCTTCTCCTTAGCACCTGGCTCAACGAGAATTATTACGCTAAAACATCTAGAGCTAATATACTCATCCGAACCCGCTTATCTAAAGGTTAAGAAAGAAGATTTTATAGTGAATTCGTTATATAATTTATTGGAGAATTCATAAGCTTTTTACTTACTAATTAAATATAATACTTAATTTAATTAGGAAATCAAGGATTGAAAAATTGACTAAAAAGGAGAAAATAGTTATAATTGGAGCGGGCTCTTTACAATTTGGATTGGGTTCAGTTGGTAGTATAATCAATAGCGATGTTTTACAAGGTTCTACAGTAAGTTTACATGACATCAATCAGTCTAATTTAGAGTTAGTAACCCAAGCTTGCAGAGCAGCTATTGAAAAGAAAAAATTCGACATAGAATTAGAATCAACCACAGACAGGAAAAAAGCGTTAAAAAATGCAACTTTTATAATCAATTCCATTGAAGTTGGGCCTAGATTTGAATGGTTTGATCTAGACTATGAAACTCCTCGTAAATATGGTAATAAACAGATCATGGGAGAAAATGGAGGACCTGGAGGTCTTTTTCACTCATTAAGAGTTATTCCACCAATCCTTGAAATATGTGATGATATTCAGAAAATCTGTCCAGATGCCTTCCTCATTAACTTTTCAAACCCTATGAGTAGAATTTGTTTAGCAATAAAAAGAAAGTATCCAACTTTAAGATTTGTAGGGCTCTGTCATGAGTTTCTTGGGTTTAAAATGCATTATAGTAGAATACTTGAAACTCCTCTTAATAAACTCAAGATCACTGCTGGAGGATTAAACCATTTTGGAGTAGTATTATCTATTAAATATATTGACACTGGCAAAGATGCTTATCCGGATCTTAGAAAGAAAGGTCCAGCTTATCTCAGTCAACTTAAAGGATTCGGGCATGATGTGGATTTAATTAGATATATTCTTGAGAAGTTTGGATATATTGCTTACACCCCAGATTCTCATTATGGGGAATACATAGGATGGGCTTGGGAGAGGGCAAATTTAGAAGGTGTGAGATTATTTTATAATGGGTATAAATTATATACAATTAAAGCAGGGGATCGATTAGTAAAGCGTATAAAAAGAGGTAGTGGAGCAAATCTCGTTAAACCCGATCCTGAAAGAGCAATTCCTATTATTGAAGGGATTTTAACTGATTCGGGTCACGAAGAAGCATCTGTTAATTTGCCAAACGATGGAGTAATTACTAATATACCCAAAGATTTAGTAGTTGAATGTCCGGCTATTGTTAATAAACATGGTATGGAAGCAATAAAACTCGGAGAATATCCAAAAGGGCTAGCTGGATTATTGAGAAATCAAGCTTCAGTTCAAGATTTAGTGGTAGAAGCAATTCTTAAAAAATCTAAAGATATAGCGTTTCAAGCTTTGCTCCTGGACCCGACTATAGATAACGCATCAAAAGCCGAGGAAATGTTTGAAGAAATGATAAAATTAAATCAGGGTTATATCGATTTACACTAAGAAATAAAAATATTAAATTACTTTTTTTTGACCAATTGTTCTTTTTCGAGATGATTTACCAAGGTTAGAATCTTCTTAGGTTGAATTATTGTCTCGTATTCCAGCGACAGGAAAGCTGATATTGTTAAAATATTGTATCCTTTCCCGAGCAAATTAAATAACTCGTTTATCGGACCTAAAAATTCATATTTTAATCCTGCTATAAAGATTTCGAATTCTTGATATTTTAGCAAATTAAAGAGATCTCTCGCATAAAGTGGTCCTGGATAGGTGAGCTCGTAGATGTTATTGAATAATTGCTCTTCTTTTTTTAACACTTCTTCGGTGAAATCAAATTTTTCATTCCATCTTATATTCTGAGAACCTTCTAGTTCTCCTATTTCCTTCTTCGCCATTTCAATTAGTTGGAGAGTTTCTGAAGAATTTTCAATCAATTTTATTCTTTCTAATAACTCAATTTCATATAGAAAAGAAGCCTTTATTAGATCTTTACCTAATAAGAATAAATCCGTTCGAAACTCTGTTTTCTCTGTGTTTTCAGAAGAATTAATAGCTATTGATAATTCTTCTAGAAGTTTAACCAATATTCCAATTCTTTCAAACAATCCTTGACGAACTACAGGCCAAAACTTCTTTATGAGATCTTTATCAAACGTAGAAAAAACATAGGAAATACTTAGAGCAATCGCGATTACTCTCTTTAATTCAGTGGAATCACAATATTCTACAGTATCCACATTGGAATGCCAATTCGAATCATTGTGACCCAGCATCAGGGAGGGAATTCCAAAATATGAATCTATAAAAAGAAAATGATCACTACCGCCATCATAACTTCTAAGACGATAAGACATTGGACTTTTAGTTCCATTAATGGCAATTCCCTTAGGGTGGTCAGCGATTTTTTTTACAAAAGTTGACGTGATATCATTCAGAATTGAAGGTGTGGACCGAGGAGCAAAGTTCACTTCAAAGGGTTGTCCTAGCTTTAAGGGGTGTTCTCCTATCATATCTAAGTTTATACAAGCTAATACATTTCTAATCTTATCTTCGTGAAACTTCATCCATCGAACAGTACCATTGAATTCTGGAACCCACACAAATCTTAATGTCCGCTTGGGATTATCAATTAATTTGTTTTTAATCAAATATTTGAATGCTCTTGCTAACTCAAGTAAACCCGCAGCACCACTAGCATTATCATTTGCACTCGGGAGAGGATGGCACAAGTGAGCAATAATAATTATCTCTTGCTCTGGAAATTCTGTTCCTTGAATAGAACTAGATAACACTTCAAAGTTACCTTTTAAAAATTCTGCTTTAATACGGGCGTGTACCTTAACAGGTCCTTTTTTCAACAATTCCTTTAGATGCATCGCTTGATTATAAGATATGCTGAAACCAAATTTTGCATTATTTAATCTTTCCTTTGTGGTAAAAAAGCCATTATATATACGACGATCTAAATTATTCCTCGTTCTTCTCAAGTCAGGGTAATATATCACCCCTATAGCCTTGCTTTCTTCAATATAAGGGCGATTCAAATAGATTGGTCCGCACATCAAAATTATTTTTCCTTCAATGTCATTTTTCTCATAGTCTTCCTTATTATCACCTGTACCAATATCAACAATTTCTACAGTAATATCGCATGCTTTTGAATGGGTTATGATAGAAACGGGGATATCGCTGAAATCACAAAGTTTAATTTTTTCGGGTTCTTCAACCCATAATTCACCAGTTTCGATCTCCCATTGATATGACGCTGGATATCCCCAAACGGTAGTTTCCCCATCTGCAGGAGATTTGAAATGTTCGATATCATCAAACCCTAATGACACCAGTTCTTCCTTAATTGTCTCAAGACTATCGTGATATCCATTAGATGCTTGTATTCGATTATATTGGGAAATCTTGGCCACCCAATCCCAGGCTCTTTGCCCATTAACTACGCCTAGAATATCTTTGAGGAATTTTTCTATGTCCATTCTACATCATCCACTTGATCATGATTTCAAAATAAAATTAATATCAATAATGACTTTTTTCAAATAAATTTGATTCAAAATTAAAATAGAGTTAAACTGAATCATGAAATATTTTATAAACAATACTAAAATTGATAAAATTAAACAAATTTCCTATTAATATGAAGCCCCCAGTATGTATTATATGCGATAAAAGACTAGATTATCCTGATGAAGGAGGTCTAATATATTTTAAGAAAAGGGCATCAGATAGAGAATGGAAGGAGAGGATGGAAAGAGATGGAATGGTTGGTCATCCCCCCTTTGCAGAATGGTTTTGTGAAAAACACTACAAGAGAGCGTTAAAACTAAAAGATTTAACAAAAGATAAAGCGATGAAACAATTACAAATCTAATTCTAAAGTTATATCCTTTGGTTCTCCTCGTAGGGTTGCTTGCGCAGAAAAAGGACTACCTCCACCTTTACCCCCAAATTTTTTCAATAACTTTTGTAATACCTCGTTAGCATTAGCTTTTTCAGTATTGGAAAGAATTCGAACTTTTTTATTTTCTTCTAAAATTAGGAGTAGATAATCTTTTGGAAAATCTTTGAAAGATTTTTGGATGTTCTTATAGCCAAAATCCATCCTTATACATCCAATTTTCACATTATTTAGTATTTTTTGGGGATTCTGCGAGACGAGTTGCAATAGTGTAATAGCCAATGTTTCGTAATTCCGTTGAACGGTTAACTTTTTATCCAATTGTTTCTGGAAATTTTCTACTATATTTAAGACAGGCAGATTTAAGTTTCGAGCATAATTCAAAATGCGATAGTTATCATTTGCAAGTTGATTTAACGCTTTCGAGCCAACTATGAATTTGAAATTCGTTCCTTTATTGAATTCATAGACAAAAATAGGACCAATTTCTGAGGTATTTTTCACATGTGTCCCCCCGCAACAAATCAAATCGTAATTTTTAAGTTCTACTAATCTAACTTTACCTTGCTCTGGAATCTTTCCTCTAATTTGTTTTCCTTCAACATCGATTTCATCTCTATTAACAACTCTAGTTTGAAATTCATGGTTTTCAATAGTACAAATTCGATTAAATTCTATAATCACTTCTTTAAATTGATCGTCGCTTATGTTATGTGCAATTTGAAGTGAAACATCTTCAAAAGAAATAGTTGCATGGGCAGTATCGATATCAAATTTGTTTTTAATAAGTGCGGATAATATGTGTTGTGCTGAATGCGCTCGCATTATACCGTATCTAAAATCCCAATCAATTTCTCCTGAAACTTTATCCCCTACATGAATTTTGCTTAACAAATCAGAGGAGATATGATGAATTATATTTTCTCCCTTCTTAGAAACAGATTCAATTTTAAACATAAGTTTTTCTTTTTTCAATTGTCCTTTATCGCAGTCTTGCCCACCACCTTGAGGATAAAAAAGAGTTTTATCTAATATTACACCTTCTGGTACTACAGCAACAACTTCAGCTGTGAAGGATGTTTCATAAGGATTTTCCCAGTATAACTTTTCAGTCATTTGATCATCATTTAAGTAATAATTCGTGAAAGAATCCTTTCACGATCGAATATATATATGTCAATATTATTAGATAAAATATAAATCGATCCAATCAAGAAGATATCAGAATTTTAAAGAAGTGCTAGGAATTCCTCACGACTAATATTAATATCCTTTAAAATTTTTAGTAATAACCCCTTCCGATTTTTTCACTAAATTTTTTCAATATATTCTAATTCTTCTATGTCGGTTTTCGTTTCCAAATTTTCATC
>SOKP01000128.1 GCA_004375715.1 Promethearchaeota archaeon
ATTATCTTCTAAAAGGCTATTCAAGTTAGAAAAGTATTAAGACTTCCATTAGATATGTTGATCTAAGCGCAAATAAAGAAAATTTGTATAGAAAGGTAAATTCAGAGTCTGATTTCAAAGGAATTTTCATTAAAAAAATTGAGAAAAAGTTTAATATTTTATAACTTATAAAGAGGTTAAGAAAAATGTCTTTATTTTAATTCATTTTGTTAAAGAATATAGAATGATAAGCCATGTATAGATTAAATCCTGAATTTGACGAACATATTAGTGAAATGTTTAATAATTTATTTTTCGGTAAAATTTATGATAAAATCTGGAATAATCCCCATAAAAATCTCAATGAAGCCATATATGAATTTATTATGGATTATTACAATAAGAGAAGTAAGATAACACACCGATATTCAGGTTCAGTAATTTATTTCGAGATCAGAAATATGATTATAGGATACATTGAATACAATGATGTGGACTTTAAAGGTTTAACAGAATATACTAAAAACAAGCTTATTGCATGTGGTATTGATTACTTTTTAGAACAATTTCATAATACTTTTAGAGAACCTGAAATTGATGAAAATGAACATATTAAGATTTGGTATAAACAGCAAATTAAATGGTTACTAAAAATAAGATCGAGCAGAGATTATTTAATTAAAACTGAGAAATCACTGAAAAAACAAATCTCTACAGATTGGAAACAATTTAAAGCCGTTTGGAATAAATTTAAGGAACAGAGGATTACAGTAGAAGAATTCTTTTTAATAGGCTTTATGTGTTTTGAAAAGAAGAAATTCCTTGAGATTTTAAGAAGTAGTTTGCCTTTTGAAGGAAGTAAGAATTTAAACTTACGATATAAAGAAGCTATGAGTAAACAAGAAAAAATTGATGCTGAATTTCGCTCTTTAGATTTTATTCTTGAGTCATGGGAGGATATAGTTTACCATGATCCAACTGATTGGACGAATTTGTATAAAATAGGGGCTTTATATATAAGAAAAGCGGATATTGAAAAGAATAGGGATAAGTACAAAAAAGCTGTCGAATTTTTTAACAAAATAATTGTTCCTGGCCAAACTAAAATGTATTTGAGGAATGCCTTTTGGGGATTGGCAGAAGCTTATGAGAAATTAGGAGATTTGGAAATATCGGAAAAATATCACCAAAAATCAAGACAGTATAACAGTGAAATATAGTTACATATCTTTTTCCAAACACTCTCTAATAAGTATTATTAACTATAAGATGATTAATATGAAAAGTTATAACGGAGTGCCTTTATTATATACTGATTTTAAAGTATTAAAAGTAATTGAAAGTCTTGTAGGAGAGCCTATATATTTTACTCAATTTTATCAAGATAATGGAATTGACGAGGTTGATATATTTAATGCTTATTTTGCTGAAAATGGACAGATTATCAATCTTATGTTAATTTTGCCAGTTTTTGAAATTCCTAAGGAAATAACCGAACTAAAAGCACTTAAGACGTTGTTTATTAAGGGGAATGGCAAAACAACCCTTCCAAAATCTTTAGAGAGCCTAGTTTCACTTAAAGATCTTAGTTTGGAAGATTTTAATCTAGAAATGATTCCAGAATCAATTGGTTACCTAGAACACCTTGAAATTCTACGTTTTGGCAATTTTGATAATTTAAATTTTCCAAAAACAATGAAAAATTTGAAGTCGTTAAGAATTTTTGGGTTATATGAAAGTGTTTTAAAAAATATACCCGAATTTGTATTGGAAATAGAACATTTAAATGAAATTGATATGTGGTCAAGTCAATTGAAAAAAACATCTGAAGCCACTAAAATATTTGATCTTCTACAAAAAAAAGGAATTAAAGTTAAAAAACCAAAATGGATATGACCTAATGAGAGTAGTGATCAAGAAAGTTGGAATTAGCACATTTAATCCAGATACTGATGAAATTTTTGATTTTTGGATTTTAGGACAACTTCAAAATAGAAGAGAAATTAGAATTTTTGATAATCTTCCATACGATTTAAGAGATATGGAAAATCAGGAGATTGACTGCTTATTTTTTATGACTCTAAGTGGTATTCCCATAGATGATACAACCGAGGATCAACTAAAAACCCCTATTTTAAAAGGAAATTATTTAGGTAAATACAAGATTTCAGACAAATGGCGAATTCCCGAATATATAAAATTAAAATATGATAGCATTAAAGAGTTTCACGCCATTCAGGTAGAAAATGATATTTTTTTAATTTCTCCATCTGATATCGAATATTATTCAGTAAAAAAAGGGGAAGAATTTATGTTCCAAGCAATAGAGTTTGAATTATTGGCTTGGAATCCTATTAAATAAAAAAGCTTGAGGTTGTGAAGTAATGGCGACTGATAATGCGACAATTATGGGGGGAGAAGACCAGATGGATATAGAATGGGGAATAGTAGATATTTGTGGGATAAATATCAGTGAATATATTGAGGATGATACTCTACTTACTAGGGAACTAGTCGAAAAAAATTTTGAAGAAATCATGAAGTATGTAAAGTCTGAATACAATAATTATGTTGCTCATCAAGTTTTAGGATATATTATCCTAAAAACAGGTTCAAACTTACCAAGTGAACTCCAGAATGATATTCTGATGTGTGCCTTATGGGATATTGAAAAAGAATTTTGGCTTCAAAATCCAAGATGGGAAAATCCGAGAAAATTCTTCCTTAAGGATTTTAAAACTAAGATAGGAAATCATGTAGCAGGAAAAAAAACACTCCTTGAAGAGATCTATCCTGAAGATCCGGATTACATGCTCGGTTAATATTGGAAATTTATTATCTCTTTTCTGTAAGTGTTATTCCCTTCTCGTTGCGTTTAATTCAAACTGACCAAATAAATTAAGTTTTTTCATTTACCTTTTATTTATTGTTTGAACAATAAAGTCATTTCGTCACAATTTTTACAATACGTGGTTCTCTCCTTCTCCCTCCTTCTTACTTCTTGTGGTGCGAGGCTCTGTAAATACAAGCGACGACCACAACGAGTGCATTGAGAAGGTGTTCTGTATTGGGTTGAGACATTAATATTTTTATTACAAAATTCACAATAATACCATACCATTTGTTTTTCGCCTTTTATTAATACATGAAATGTTGGAATTTCATGTTTATAAAATTTTTGATATATATATCAAATTTATAGACTACGTTTAGATTTAAATCAAATTATTAATTAATTTTTTTTTAAAATGATTTTTCTTCGGTGGGGATCACATTACCACTAACCGAACGAATTATTTTTCTTTAAAAACGAAGGATCAGTTCTTATTTTGACATGATCAAACATCATCGCTACTTAGATTTTTTTCCTTACCCGATTTTTCGCAAAGACCAGGAACAAATTATTGACCAAATAGAAAAAAGCGCGCGACAAGGAAAAAATATATTATTAGTTGCCCCTAATGGCACGGGAAAGACTATAATGGCGTTAAGCGCGTTGTTGCCGCTTGCTCAAGACAAAGGGTTTAAGATCGTATACCTTTGCCGGACGCACGCCCAATCGTCGAGAGTGATTAAAGAGTTAAGCAAAATTGAAAGTTCTTTATCGAGTACCAGTAAATCAATTGCGGGTATTTCTATGCGAGGGCGAAACAATATGTGTCTTAACAATGTCTTGTTAAGGCTGAGGGCGAGTCCTTCGGAATCTATGGCAGTATGTGCTGATCTTCGCAAAAATAACAACTGCGTGTATTACCGAAAAGTGAAAAAAATTAACGAGGGGCTCAAAAAATTCGATCTGTTCGAATTTAAAAAGCCGGTTGACGCAGAAGAGTTAATAGAGTATTGTAAAGAGAACAAGTATTGTCCTTACTTCCTCACGAAATACCTGCTAAAAGAAATGACCGTGGTGGTGTGTAATTACCAGTGGGTTTTTAACCCCGATATTCGTTTTCGCTTTCTTAAATTGTTAGATACTAAGTTAAACAAAATAATCTTGGTTATAGACGAGTGCCACAACATTGTCGATGTGGCTACGAGCGTAAATTCCTACAAATTGACTCCGAGTGCGCTTACTACTTGCGTAAAAGACATTCAATCGCTTAAAATGCCCGTTAAGTTTAGGCAGTTTGTTAGTTTTATAAAAAATCAACTCAACCAGAAAAAAAGAGATTCGGGCCAAGGGGAGATCGAAGTGCTTCCCGACGCTGTTTTGGACTCAATTCTTAAAAGACTTAAGCTAAAAACAAAATCGCAATTTAGGGGATTTCTGGAAGAGTTAAAAAGATCGTACGAAAGCTTTGATTCGAAAACGAAGGAAAAGGCGGGCACGTCTCGGACCCAAATACCGTATTTAATAAAATTTTGGCTAAACTGGTTAGACAAATATCTGTCGGAAAAATATTTCTTTTGCTACAGCGTAAAAGTGTACAACAGAAGAAAGTCAATATCTTTAGAGATCGTGTCGTTAGATCCGCGCGAGATCACTTTATCGCTGTTTAAAAGGAGTTACGCTTGCCTTAACCTTACAGGAACCGTGAACCCTTACGTATTTAACAACTTAACCGGATTATTTTACAAGTTTAACAACGGGACTCGTAGCGAATCTAATAGCGGGGTTAAAGGATACACCGAAATATTAGCCGATTCGCCTTTTAAGAGTAGGAACATAAAAGCGTTGATTACCGCGGGAATTAACACCAGTAGAGACAATAGAACTCCTGCAACGTATAAGAAAATAATTGCTAGCGTTCTTGAAGTTGTTAATAACACCCCAGGCAACGTTGGCGTATTTTGCGCTTCTTACAAAATTCTTAATTCCCTTAGGATGCACGGAATAACAGCAGCAATCAAAAAGAAAAAGTTGTTTGTGGAGCGATCGAGCCTAACTGCCTCCGAGAACGCTTCGTTGTTAAAGAATTTTAAAAACCAGTCTAATAAAAACGGTGCGGTGTTGTTAGGAGTATGTGGTGGTCGCAATTCAGAAGGAGAAGATTATCCCGGCGATTACATGAACGCGGTAATAGTCGTAGGGCTTCCGTACCACTTCCTTTCTGCTCAAGTGAAAGCTAAAATTGTCTATTACAACAAAGTGTTCAGCAATCAAGGCTGGTTGTTTGCGTATTTATATCCTGCTATGCAAAGAGCAAACCAAGCCTCTGGGAGACCGATTAGAAAAGAAACAGATAAGGGAGCGATAATTTTTATGGACGAAAGGTTTATAAAACGAGTAAACTGGATTTCAGATTGGGTTAAAAAGGAAATTTCGGTAGTTCCCGATAGGAGGGGTGCGCTGGTTAACGAATTAAAACAATTTTGGTCTAACGTTTAAACTTTTTTTATTATTTAGTTTAAAAACGAGATTATCGAGTGCTACTAATCCAGCGATGTGGAAAGATTTATATATTTGTAAAAAAAATAGATAATGTAAAGAAAGATAAAATCTTAGCATTTTTTCGCTCGTAATTTTCGCTTTGA
>SOKP01000174.1 GCA_004375715.1 Promethearchaeota archaeon
TCTTTTAAATGAGTATATTTCAATGGCTTTGAAAAAAACTTATCCATATTTATATGACTCCACGGCCCAATAATCATTTTAAACTTTTCTCTGAAAAAATCTGGAGCGTTTTGTTGTATTAACATAACATCTCGCATCATGTGCTCAATGAACATATCATACCACCCCCCTATAAATAACATGGGCGTCTCTAATTCATAATTGAGTCCAAATGCGTATGGAGATAGGTCGTAGTTGTGAAAGATATTCCTTTTATAAAACATTTCCTTTATCAGTTTTGTAAACGATCCATCATCCGCCCTTGAAACATCGACATCTGTTTTATATACTCTATTCATCATTTTAATAGAATATTTGGGCTTATCGAAATTTGCCATATCTGACAACTTTGGTTTTTTGGAGTCTATAGGTTCGTTATAAAAACTATTAGAAGGATTGAAAAAGAGTTGTTTGTAGTATCCATCCTTATCCCATTTGTCAAAATCCATCGTGGTTAATTTTTTCATTTTCGCAGTAGAAATCATTATTAAGTATATAGCTCCTGATAACCCAACAGGATATAACCCCCCCGGATGCCAAAATACATTGGAATAAGAGCTATGGATAGGATTTAAACAAGCCAGTAAATTATCATTATCCCAAGATACGGCTAGTTGAGTTATTCCTAAATACGATAATCCCCACATTCCTATTTTCTTGTTATACCAAAATCGACGAGTGATCCAACGTAATGTTTCGATTCCATCTTGTCGTTCATACATATAAAGGGAATTAGTACCGTACTTGCTTGATTGTCCGCAACCCCGAATGTCTTGGATCACAGCAACATACCCTTTAGAGGCGATGAAGTATCCTAAAATGCTAAGACTATTTTTCCAATAAGGTAGCCTTACTAAAATAGTTGGCCCCTTTCCTTTTTTCTTGTAAAGTTCTGTAGGCATGTAAATATCTGTCGCTAGTTTGCCCCCGTCTTCAAGTTCTAGTAAGACCTCTTTCAACCTAATAGAATTAGTTTCTGGTAAAAAATTGACGTTTTGGAGTCTTTTTGATCGCCCAATTACTTCAAAAATTTTAAATAGGGGCGTATAAATATAATCCACAAGAAATGCCATGCGAATAAATATAGAACTTAAAGGGGCTAGAATAGTCGGTAATTTCAAACCGATCTTTATATCTTTAGGATTAAACTTTCTTTTCATACTCTAAAAAGAATATAAAATGAAAGATTTTTGAATTTAACTATTTACCATGTAATTGTAATTGCATTTTCGGGGCAAACTTCGACACATTTAAAACAACGACTACAGAGTGAGCCCCATATAGGCGTGATTCTCCAATCTTGAGGATCATATATGTCTTTTTGCTGCTTCTCAGTGCCTAATGTCTCATGCATAATAAATACGGCTGGATCACACGCTCTCATACACAAACCGCAGTTTCTAGGATCAATTTTCCCTTTTTCCCCACAAATAGAATAATCTATTCTTATCTTAGTTCTTTTCTTTTTCTTTGCTTTACTCATATAATCACCTAATATGTTCCATCAAATCCAGGATATTCTTCTCTGGGAATTAATTTTAAAGCGTCATTTTTACAAGCGTGACGGCAAACACCGCATCCATAACACTTATTATAGTCAATTATAACTCTATCCATTGAAGGAATAAACCGAATAGCACTTAATTGACACATAGCAACACATGATTTACATCCTTGGCATTTATCCTGATCTAATTGAATAATATATTCCGCTTTATACATCACATTGATGTCAAAATTGTTGCGTAGTGTAAACGCTCCACATTCAGGACTCTCACACGAACAAACTGCATTTATATAAGGTATGGGTTGAAACCAAACGCTTGAAATATAACCCTTTTTATTGAATTCTTCCAATTTTTCAACTGCAGTCTCTCGGTCAATCCTTACTACTCTGTCTTTCGGTATGAATCGAGGTAATTTTTCGAGGACCTCTGACAGAACGCCAAAGTTTATGCAGACAGCTTCTTTTTTCCTTCTTTGCATCCAACGACACATACAATAATTACATATGATAGGCTCAGCCGCCAGCTCAGACATGATAATTTGAGCATCTTCTAAGGGTATAACCTGACCAAAATGTCCATCAGCTCTTACGGGATTTCTCTTTTTCTTCTGGCTGTGGATCATGCTTTCAGCCCTCCAACGAAGGACTCTCCCGATAATAGGCATTTTCAACTTATATCCTAAATCTTTTGAAGAAAAACCCATTATTTTTCTAATATAGACTTGCTCAAAATTCATCCATTGCTCCGTCAAGTAATCTTTCATGTTACTTTCTTCAGCAAGCTCATCGGAGTAATTTCTGGCATTCATATACCATTTTTTACCCGCTCCGTGAGACATACACCACTGACACATAAATTTATCCCTTTTTACTTCAAAATTTAATTCCTAATTTTAATAATACAAATTAGACTTTTTACTTAATAAAACTATTTCTTTACTCTTTTTTAATACTAATAAAAGCCTAAACTAAAATGGATTTATTCATTGCTCCTTTTTAATTATATTTTAATCTGATTTGAATGTTCTTAAGTGTTCCATCATTCCTACGCCAATTTCTCCAGTATTTAAATCTCGAACAATAGCCATTTGTTCAAACAATTCAGTATATCCACCAGAGAAATTTCGAGCAAAGCGAATAAAAGAATTTTCTCCGAACCGCTTTGCTTCTATGCTATGTTTTACCCCAATAATGTCTTCAAATATGTATGTCGTAGAAAGAGGGCTCCTAAATGGGTCTGTGTCGCATATTGTATCGATATTTAATTTGGATAGTGCTGTATTTCCCTTTATATTCGATATGTGACCTGATAAATCTATTTTTTCATTAGTATAGTCTTTCCGGAAAGCACAAGACCAATTTTTAAATTGAAAATGACCAGCATACCATTTATCAAACTGATGCCAATCTCGAAAGCCCCAGCTTTTATCGCGTTGCCCAAATCCATTTAGATTTACGATTTCTCCATTTTGCTTAATAAGTTTTCCAGTTACTACTCCTGATGACTCAAAATGCTGATGCCAAGATCTAGAAGAATCCATACCAAAATTGTGGGTTGGAAATCTCGTCTTAAAATGTAATTCAAGGCTTAGTTTTCGTGATTTGTAATTAATTATCCACTCCTCAAATGGTTTTACTAGCGTGTACGAGAGCCTTTTCTCCCGCAACATAACATTTATGTCGTCGTTGTAATCTTGTAGGTGGGGTTCTTTATAGTATACTTCATTCCTATCTTGTAAGAATAGAAGAAATACAAATTCTCTTTTTTTTTCATTCGGAACTATCCCTATTGTTGAAAATCCGGAAATTTTATTTTCCAAATCTGCCCAATTAAAATAATAAGATTCACGCCACTTTAATTCGTTAGTAGGTTGATGTAATAGTTCATCACGATTACTTAAATCAGGAGGTAAGTAATTACTGCCCATAAAATTCATTCCTCGGGGAGCAAATATAACGATGGGCCTTCTTTTCTTTTTTTAGATTTACTCCGAAAAAGCCTAGGTATTCCCGGGTCAAAATCGCTTTCCATAAACATTGGCACATATGTATTCATCGTTCTCTCTGTAAGATCCCAATTTACATCAGCAGTAATTCCCACAAAATTAGTATATCTCGCATACCCATAACAATAAGCGTATGCTCCAGCAATTAACCTTTGTTTTCTATCCCATTTCGAAAACTTCAAAAATAACTCTTTATTTGCTCTTTCCGAATAGTCTTTAAATGAATCTAAAATGTTCAAATCAAGGTTTTTAACTTTTTTTCCGCTACGAGTAAAGAGGGCGACACCTGTGATGTTGTCCGTAAAATCTTGAGGAATCGTTTCAAGAGTGGCAAAATCGTCGAAATTAATTTCTACACCTTTCAATCGAAAAGCAAAAGCAATATTGTTAAAAGGTGCTTTGGCACTCGTTTCTGACCAAGGAAAATGTGGTATGCCACCATCGTAGAGATGTGAAATCTCTCTAAACACTAAACTTTCGTTATCGCTAATTTTGTAAGGTCCATGGTCACATATCTTTGCTCTTGCTTCACATTCGTCGAGAAAAGAAACAACCTCAAGATTAGCTACAGTTCTTTTCAGTTTAATCACTTCTTCTTTAGAAAGATCTACAACATTGTTTAAAGTTTTTTCAACAGTAGAATGATCTAAAACCATGTTCTTCTTGTTAGAGTCATAAACAGATAGTTTTTCATCCTTGAAATAAGAAGTGGCTAATCTTTTCCAGAAGTCTAATACAAATAAGGTTTGTTCTCTTTTTTCTGGACTTTCACTTTTAGGATCAGCCCCGTTCCTTTGAATTTCTCCCATTCTTCCAACCATGTAGTATAACGGAATGTAAAATATGCTTAGAGCGTGAATTTCTGACAAGATTTTTCGACTTTCCCGCCCCATAATTTCAGGAGTTGTTTTTTCAGAAATTTTTTTTAAAATATCGTATAACATATCGTAAGCGTTATAAAACGATGTGCAAATATAAGCAGTTACGGGGAAAAGTTGTGTCTCTAAAAGACCTCGTTTTGATACTTGGTAATCAACTAGCTCGGAAGCATGAGCTATTAATTCGTTTGCTTCTTTAATGTCCATAAGTTAATCCTTCAAAATCTTTCCTTTTATATTTAATTTTAAACTTAATTCTATTTAAATCTATGAAATTGTTTTAAGTTTTTTAAATACATTTAATTACTATACTTAAGATTTTGATATATTGAACATTAAGAAAGAATTTACACCCTGGGAATTATTTATATGAGAAAAATTGGGGAAGGTTTGTCATGTTCATCTAAATTAGAGGTTACAGGAACTTTTGTCTACGTAACTAAGATTGAAGACGTAATTAATCTGTTTGATAAAGCAAAAGGTAAAATATGTTTAGTACACGATGCAGGGATAACAACACTAGGCCCTATTTTATCAGATTTAGCTGGCACTATTTGTACTACTGGTGGGGCTGGTTCCCACCTAGCTATTATCTCGAGAGAGTTTGGAATCCCTTGCATCATGGGAATTAAAGTCTCTACTAATGAGATACCATCGCTTATAGATAAAAAAGTAAAAATTACGCACGATGGAGAAGATAAGGGCTTTTTATATATTGAGGATTAAGTCCTTGGTTAATAATAATAAAATTTTCACAATCACATTATGAAATATATCACAAGTTTAAAAGAAGGAGAAGAAGATACTCAACTTTTTGGAGGGAAAGCATCTAACATTTTTACATTAATTAAAAATGAGATAAATGTCCCTCCCGGGTATGCCATAAATACTAAAGCTTACTCATTGTTTCTCGAAGAATCTCACATTAACTCTATCATTAAACAAATTTTTGCGAAAGAATATAAGCCAAAAGAAGTAATTGAAATTTCAACAAAGATCAAGAAT
>SOKP01000311.1 GCA_004375715.1 Promethearchaeota archaeon
TAGGTTCATATACTGGTTCAGGCTCCGGTTCAGGTGTAGGTTCATATACTGGTTCTGGTTCAGGCTCTGGTGTAGGTTCATATACTGGTTCAGGCTCCGGTTCAGGCTCCGGTTCAGGTTCTGTTATAGATTCATATACTGGTTCTGGTTCAGGAGTAGGTTTAGGTTCAGATTTTGGCTCGAATTCAGCTTTCTTTTTTACAACAGGTTCATCGAGTATAAATTTTTTATCAGGAGTTTTTTGAGTTACAGTAAACGGATTACTCTTAGGTTGTATCATCTGAGGTCCAAGAAATATGCTTTTTGGTTTTATCTTTTTCTTATCTATTAGTAGTTCTAATTCGAAGTTTCCGGGGGTGAGGAAATCTAAACCATCAATGTCATTTTTTAATATAGTGTCCCATTCAATCGTTTTACTATCGAGCTTTTTTATATTATCTTTGGATTCTGATCTCACTATTTTAGTAATTTTAACTTTTGTTTCGTACAATATCTTTCCTTGGAAATGGTTTTCTTTTTTTCCTTTAGTTGTCCATCTCAAGTGAAAACCGTCAGACTGCCTCCATAATACATATCCTAAGAATTTTCCAGAACTAAAATCAACACGACCTTTAATTTCTTTTACATTCATTTTTAATCATATGAAATTATGAATTACTTTCAGATAATTTATGTAACATTTTGTTAATAAATTTTTACTAATCGAAAAAGTATTTGAGATATCCACTGTTCTATTTCTTAATATAAGATTTAGGTAACAAAATTGGGGATTACTGCAGATACACCCTCTTACCACTCTGGAGAGGTAGATAAGTGCAATAATATATTCTCTTATCGCGTTTGGCCTATTTTTATGCTTTCTTTTTGCCGATTATTTTTCTTATCTATATTCGAAAGAGCCTTTCAAAATTATATCTATTTCTATCAAGATGTAAGCGAGGGTATGCTGGGAATAATAAGTTCAGCACCTGCAATTGCGTATATATTCGGCCCTATCCTTGGCCACCTAATTACAAAAAAACTAGGAATTCGGAATTCAATTATAATATCTGCGTTCGGTACTCCTATCCTAGTGGGTGCTCAAATGATTTACTTTGAACCGGTTTATCTCATTTTTATTCGAGTTTTAAGTGGATTATTAATAGGCATATTTTGGCCTAATTGTTATAACTTGTTAAGTAGATGGCAAAGTGTCAGTAGTGATGCTAAATCTAATAAAAATTTCAGACAGTTTAATTTCTCTTGGAATCTAGGTTTTATTTCTGGACTTTTGGTTGGTTATTTTTGGGCTTTCGCTCTGGACGAATATTTCGCCATGATCTTCGCGTTTGTAATTTCTTTTTCACTACCTCTCTTTAGTCTATTCCTTAAAAAGGAATCAGAATTAAACCATATGGATATAGATTTCGAAAACAAAAACGATGACCCGAAACGGAATAGTATTATAGTACATCAAAACAAACAAAATTCAAATAATAAGATGATTGCTTATCCCATTTTGTTTTCTTGGATCATCTTACTAATATATGCTGCATCAAAATCTGTGTTCCGGTTTAGTATTCCCGTATTTCTAAAAACTTCAGGGAGTCCCTCATACTATTCATACCTCATTCAACTTGCAATGCAAGTCGGACAATTAGGTGGATTAACCTGGAGTAACTCTATGAAAATCTATTCAAGAAAAATATCAGTATATGTTAGTCTTATTATGATACTATTTAGCTCCATAACAATCGTATTAGTTCAAGACATACTATATATATCTATAATAAGTGCATCCATCGGGCTTTTTATAGGATTAATTCAAGGCACTTCGTTAAAAATTATGATCGATTACGGTGCTGCGGAAAATACCAAAAAATATTCTACCACAAATGAAGTATTAAAGGGTATTGGTTTTGGTTTAACCCCAATTGCTGCGGGTTTTATCGCAGAAATTAACATCTATGGCGTCTTTATATTCCTTATTGTCCTTGGAATATCCGTCTTAATACCATTGCTTTACCTCTCCCGAAATATAAAAATAAAAATACTTTGATGTTCGCGGAAGACTTAATCCCCGTAAGCAATATGGGCAATATGGAAGGGATTAATTATAATAAATAGAATTAGATTTGTGTGAGTTTTAAACAAGATTCTTCTTAAATCTACTATAATTCAAAGACTTTAAAATAATTAGAAGAAATTAAGAATCATAAGAAATTACTTTAAGTGTGTTTGACGACCTAGAGAATCTATTTAGATTCGATAAAACAAATATTCATTTAGCAGGACAAGTTGCTGCGAGAGCATATTTTGAAGCCGATGATTTTTCTTATTCCTCTATAGAATCCTCTAAACATATGGAATTCTTAATAAAATTAATGAATTTAACATATCGGATATCTTTAAAATTTGGTAATGTTTACGCTCCGACTAAAAATATCGAAGGTGTTGCCGGTTGGTTACCTCACGATAAAACTAATCTTTCAAATTGGCATTACATACGAAATGGTGCTCTCTCTATGATTATTGCAGCAGGAAAAGAAGGTCGAAAACAACTTATGCGATATAGCAAATTAGCTAATAAAAAACATAAGGAACACGCTAATTTTCCTCACATGTATCTGTATAATCTTGCGATAGATCCAAATCATCAAGGAAATGGTTATGCTAGCAGATTATTAAAACCTATGCTTGCCAAACTCGATGAAAACAATTTACCTTGTTATTTAGAAACGGGCGAAAGAAATATTTCATTATACGAACATTTTGGATTTGAAGTTATCGAACAAATAGATTTACCTGAATTTGATACCGATGTCTGGTTGATGATGAGATATAGTAAATAGCAAATTTAAAAACTAAAAAGAAGAAAATAACATTTTAACAGAATTTTTTTTCTAACTCCTCGATAAAATTTCTATGTTTTACAGGAGCATCTCCGTATTCGGCATCAATTTCGTTAAATCTCGAATATAGTTGTCCGATCTGATTTGTAGTTAGGTTTCTATCCATCCAAGGAAATAGAATTTCGTCTTCCTTTTTTATATGCTCCGGTAATATCTGACTATAAGAAACGAGATGCTCTGCTAGCATATTCTTATCTTTATTGTCAATCGCTTGGAGCATTGCTTTCACATGTCCACGAACTCTTATGTGATCGTTGCGTATAACCTTGATCATGTCAAAATTTTCGTCAAAATACTTGAATGTCTCATCTTCTTCTTTCGCGTGATGATATTTATCTGCGAAATTCCGAATAAAGTCTATTCCGTTATTAATAAGCTGTAATCCTTCTTCGGAATCTAAATCTAAGTTATCAATTACTTTCGGTAAGAGCGCTAACCATCTCTTTATTAGAACGTGTTCCTCTACCATCTTTTTCATTGGAGGGGAATAATTGATTTCCTTAGGACCACTCGTTTTTCTTTTTCTTTTAGGGAATTTAATCGCTTTGTTAGGAAAAATAGCGTGTGAAATTTTTGCCATTAGTTCTGCTTCTACATCCTCATCCATATAATGAATTTCTACTATATCTTTCAATAAACATAGACCTTCACCACAAGTACTACATGCAATCTCAAATTCGTTTAAAATTTCCTCAACTTTAGGAAATTCCGTGATAATTTCTTTTATCCCTTTATTAAGATACGCTTCTACACTCATTATTCTCCACTATAATATAAAATTTTAACTTCTATTTCAAGTAAAAATTGAAGATCATTTAATTTTAGTTGTGAACATGTTCCAAGAAACCTATGAAGGTTCAATTTATGACAATTATATTATTACCAATTTATTTTAATTTTATTCCCTCTTCAAGTGCTTTCTGATTTAGGACGATTAGATCTTTTTTAAAATATCGGTTTATAGATTTTTTAATTTCTTCTTCACTAAGAGGTAAAAATCTTAAAATGTATCCTAAAATAATTGTATTTATAATTTTCAGATTCTTATATTGTGCGACGATTGGCATAACTGGAACAAAATTAATATGATCCGAGTTCTCATTTAGAACTTTTATAAAATATTCTTCCGAAGGATAATCATTATTTTGAGATTCCTTCTCATAATCTGCTATTATTAACTTAGAACTTCGATCACGTTTTGTAAATTCTAACACATCAAAAATGCAAGCTTTTTCAGCAGCGATTATCATATCTGCGGAACCTATAATAGGTACCGGGGCAGTTATCTTTTCTCCAAAACGTAGGAAGCAAGTCACCTTACCTCCCCTCTGGCTAAGGCCATGTTTTTCAGAGCTTATTACCTTATATCCTTTTTGTATCAAGCTATTTCCTATAATCTGTAAAAACCTAATTAATCCTTGTCCACCCAAACCGGTAATTACTATTGTATAGTTATTAGAATTCGTTATTATCTCCTCCATATATTGCATTGTTTGGACATATTTCTTCACAGATACCGCACCCTAAACAATCGTTTAAATTAATATAAGCTTTGTCGTTTTTTTCATTTAAAGCAGGGCAGTTAAATTGATTATAGCATAAACCGCAATTGTTACATAATCTTTCATCTATGTACCTTACTTCCAGAGTGTTTCTTTGATTAAATTTTTGGATACATTCATCCTCGATAACAATAATGTGTAAATCTCTTTTTTCTAGAACATCATAACTTTTTTCATAAATTAAGTCCCTCAATCTGTCAGGATAATTCCCTTTAATGCGTTCTTGACGTTTAATTACGCTTATATTAGCTCCTGTGCCCAGTAAAAACTTCTCTAAATTTATTTTTTTCTTAAAATTCCCATCTTGATAGTGGTGAGTGTCACTTCCTGGATGAGGTTGTTGCCCAGTCATTCCGATCCAACCATTATCTAGAATCATTACTAAAATTGGTGTTTTATTGTAAATCCCATTTAATAGTGCTGGTATTCCAGAATGAAAAAAAGTACCATCCCCTATAATAGCAATGTTCAAGCTGTCGTCAGTGCGAGCAACGCCCTGGGCTAGAGCGATGCTCGATCCCATACAATATTTTACATTAGCAAACGAATACGGTGCGAATGATAGAAGCGTGTAACACCCAATGTCCTGGTAAAAGTAAATTTCTTTTCCAGAATCTGATTTCAATTTCTTGATCGCCTTCTTTAAAGCATATCCAATTGTAGCGTATGGACAGCCTGCACATAATACAGGTCTCCTTCTAACTGTTTCGTACTTTTTCTCTTTATTTTGCTTTAAGTTTATTTTTGGTGTTAGATCAGTTATTTTTATTAACGCAAAAGCCACTTTAGTTGGATTTAATTCCCCAACGAAATTCAATAAAGAACCTTCTTTTGAATAAGAAAATGGATCTTTCCCGAGTATCTTTGTCTGAACCCTATTCTTATGTGCAATCGCTAAAACTTCTGTTTCTATATAAGCATCATTTTCTTCTACGACAAACACTTGCTTAAACTGTTTTAAGAACGCAACGATTTTTTTTTCAGGAAGAGGGTTAATGAAGCCAAGTTTAAGAATGGGTGCCTTTAAGTCAAGAAAATCTAATGCTTCAATCACATAATTATAGGATACGCCACTTGTAATAATTCCTAAACTGAAAATATTTGTTGCATTCTCATTTTCAATCCAATTTAAAGAACTATTTTCTGACTTAACTAATGCTCGATTCATCCGATTATATATCTGATCTTGCTTCAAGTCTAAAAAATAAAGTCTTGACGCTACATTAACCTCAGGTGATAAATCAAAGGTTTTATCAAGTTTTGGTGGTACTAGTTTTCCAAGTTTAACATTGCTCCTAGCGTGAGCTACCATTGTTACCAACCTTATTATAACAGGGATTTTTAATTCTCTTGAAATTTCAAACGCACATTTAGTATATTCCAGGCATTCTTGAGGATTACTAGGTTCAAGAGCAGGTATTTTTAGTAGCTTTAAGTAATATCTTGAATCCATTTCGACAGCGCTTGAATATTGTTGAGGGTCGTCCGCAACTAAAACAACGATTGCCGAATTTTCATTTTTTGGACGAGTAGTAGCAAGCGCAAAAAATGGATCCGAAGCAACATTCAACCCTACATTTTTCATGCCAACCATAGCTTTAGCTCCTCGTGCATAAGCAGCACCTGCGACTTCCAAAGCAACTTTTTCGTTTATACTACTTTCTACCCAATTAATTCCTACATTCTTAAAAATTTTTGTAAAAATCTCTCCGACTTCTGAACTGGGCGTACCTGGATAATATGTGTAAACATTTATACCACTTTCTAAAGCACCACGAACAATGGCCGCGTTACCTAGAAGAAAAAGTTCTTCACCAACTTGTCCTTTTACAATTTTGATATCTTCCATTATCTCATGAAAAAATGTTCCTAATTAATTCATAATTAAACAGTACATTCATTTGCATTAAATTTTTATATAAATTTTATAATTGTATTCCATCACAATTGATATGAATTCTATTAAAATTGAATGGAAACCAGAGAAAAAATTAATTTAAGAGAGAGATGTGTAAAAATTGGTTAAATTCAAAAGAGGACACCTCTACTATCCCATAATTCCTATCCATAAAGTTTTAGAAGATACTGCTGAAAGATTCCCTGATAAATTAGCTTTTCTTTACCCTATGGAAATGACTTTCAAACAGTTTAAAGAGCAAGTAGATGTATTTGCTACAGCATTGAAGAATTTAGGAGTGAAAAAGGGCGATAGAGTAGCTCTTTACACCCCAAATTCAATCAAATGGGAAATCGCGTTTTACGGATTAGAGAAAGCAGGGGCAATTATGGTCCCTATGAATCCCTTATTTAAAGAAGCCGAAGTCAAATACGAAGCTGATGACTCTGGAGCAGAAACTATAGTAGTTTTCCAGCCATTATACCCAATTGTAGCTGCAGTCAAAGATAAAACAAGCCTTAAAACGATAATTATAATCAAATCAGAAGAGAATAAGGGGAATCTTAAAATGCCGGAGGGGACCATTGGATGGTCAGACCTAATGAAAAATACAAAACCAGGCCCTCCAGAATACATATTCAATCCTAAAGAAGATCTTGCTGCGTTGGTATACACAAGTGGAACTACAGGACTTCCAAAAGGAACAATGCTTACGCATTACAATATGGTATCAAATGTAATCCAAGCAAGTACAATATTTGAGCTAAGTGAGTTTGATATCGCAATGACTGTACTTCCGCTTTACCACATTTATGGTCTTAATGTTTGTATGAACCAAGCGATTTGGTTAGGTGCTTCACAAGTTGTAACACCTCGATTCGATGTGAAAGAGTTTTGTGAGTTGGTAGAAAAATATAGAGTTACGTACAGTCTATGCGTACCTCCAATATTTCTCGCAGTTGTTAGACACCTTGAAGAACGAGGCGTTAAAGGATATAATTGGGAGGATCTTAAAATTGTTAATAATGGTGGTGCTCCTATTCCGCTTGAACTTCTTGATAGGTTTTATGCGTTGGCAAAAAAGAATTGTAACGCTAAAAATGTAACCATTCAACATGGTTGGGGATTAACCGAAGCTTCTCCTGTAGTTGCATCTAATCCTATGTCCCATCCTAAGATGGAATCACAAGGGACTCTAATTTCCGATACTTTTCATAAGATTATTGACTTAGAAACAGGCGAGGAACTACCTAAACGCGGTGATGTTGGTGAGCTAGTTATAAAGGGACCTCAAGTTATGAAAGGTTATTGGAACCGACCAGAGGCTACCAAAAACGCTTTTTGGACAGATCCTAAAACCGGAGAAAAATGGTTGAGAACGGGCGATATGGCATACATAGACGAAGAAGAATTCGAACACCTTCTTGATCGGATAAAAGAAATGATTAAATATAAAGCCTGGAGTATTGCACCTGCAGAACTTGAAGACTTACTATTTAACAATCCTCACGTTTCTGACGCAGCTGTAATAGGAAAACCGTCTAAAGAATTAGACGTAGGGGAAATTCCTAAAGCTTTCATTATTTTAAAACCAGAATCTAAGGGAAAAGTTTCAGAACAGGAAATCATAGATTGGGTTGCTGAAAAGATTTCCGCTTATAAAAAAATTCGAGAGGTTGAATTTGTAGACGATATTCCAAAATCGGGCTCAGGCAAAATATTACGGAGAGAGCTAGTCGAACTAGAAAAAAAAAGGCTTGGTATAAAATAAAAAAAATTTATTTAGCATTAGGATCGTTTTGCATAATCCCGGACATAACACCCTCAGAATCTTTAAAATAAGCTAACCAACCCACACCAGGCACTGCGTGCTTTGGCCGCACTATTGCACCACCTTTACTTTCAATCTTCTTAATGATTTCGTCAATGTCACCAACATCAATAGTGTTTACTACTTTTGGAAAGCCCTCTTCTTCGTAACCTAACCCCCCATCGATCCCTGGTTCTTCTTCGTCACCAGTCATTATTAACCAATAATCCATAGGACCATCCCATTTTTGAAACTTCCAACCAAATACATCTTCATAAAAAGATATTGTCTTGTGAACATCCTTTACATTCATTTCAAAATGCACTAATCTCGGCATTAAATACACCTCTTAGGTTTATACATTATAATTCTGAAGTTAGTTATAAAAACATTTTTCTTATAATGTAAAAATTCCCTTACTATGCATCTTATGACTTTTTTAATGTACTGTACATTTACCTCTCTTTTTTATCCGCTGATCTGACTATAATGAACCCTATTATCGCACCTATAATAAATGGGAGTGCAATTTGAAGCCAGAACAATTCAATTGGTAGCATATACGTAGGAGGAGGATGTTGTGGGTTTGATGGCAAAGTTCGTAGGTAGTAGGAAAAAGAAGAACTAATCCAATTATAAGACCAAGCGATAAAAGTAGCAACTCCTAACCATTTACAATGTTTGTAAATTAATGGTTTTCTGAAATATGATAGGTAAGTCTTCCATATTACAATGACTGCAATCGCAAAGCTGGGCCATACGTGAAAATTAAAACTGAAATCAAGTATTTCAAAAGGCGGTTCTCCGAAAAAAATGGCACCCATAAACCCCGTGATACCAGCAAACAAACCCAAAAAGTATAAGGTTGTCGCAAATCCACCAAAGGCCCTATGAGACCTAAATAATATGTCGTTTGTTTTTAATAACGATATTTTTTTCTTCTTGTAGCCCGCATAATAACCCGTTGCCGCTTGCACCGTAGCACATAGGCACCCTAGCATAGTAACTATTGTGTTAAATTCTGCCGTAGTATATGTAAGCCCTGCCATAATTTTAAATTCACTTTTTTTTAATTTAATTCATGATATATTTTATAGTTTTTATAGATTAACATGAGTCTATTAAAGCTTCTCTCTTTCTAAATCAAATAAATAACAGATTAACCTCAAAAATAAAAGAGATTTTTAAAAGATTAATTTATACTATTTTCAAGACATTTTTTTTATTTGCGGAATGAATTTAAATTTTTAAAATAAAGGCGTGAAGCAGTGGAATCTCTTGTATTCTTAATATTGCACTTATTATTATACGGTCTTTCACCCATATTAATTGTTTCTATTTTTCGAGTATTCAAATCAACGGCTTTCTTTTATTTTTATTTTGGATTCTTATACGTATTCACCCAATTATTTGCTGTTCTTTATTCAATTAAATTGACTGACGACTTGCTAATTACCGGAGGAAACATTGCATACTCTTCGATTATTTTAATTACAATCTTTATTGGAATAGCCTCCCAAGAACCGACTGTAGTTAGGAATTTGATTAGTATTCAAGTATTTTTTAACTTTTTCCTATTTTTCTTTTATCAACTCTTAGTAGCAGTCTTAAGCTCTCCTACTACAGTAAATCTCTTCTCAGTTTCACCTGGGATTTTCAATATCACAATTACGATTAACATTGTGAGCTCTGTCGTTTTTATTATTGAGATTCTTGTTCTATTTTACATGCTAGAGAAAATAAAAGAACATTTTAAACGGCTCTATTTAGTTATTACGCTATATATAGTATCTTATATAGGAATCCTCTGCTTAGACGGATTTTTATTTCCTTTCATCGTGTCATTCTTTGAACCTATATTTGGACAATTTATTGTGGGAAATGTTGCAGGGAAATTGATTCTGGGCTTAGGTTTTAGCCCTTTCCTCCTTGCTTTTTTGATACTTCATAAAAGGAGCCTATCACAATTCATAGAAAAACCTTTTTCGACAAGACTCGTCGTTCTTCCTAAAAGAAAGCAACTCATAGAAAAGTTACAAATGACAGAAGAAAGTTTAAGAGAGATAGAAAAAAAATACGAGAACGCATATAATAGAGCTACTTTTTACAAGGATTTATTTACACACGACATTAGTAATATTTTTAATAATATTTCAATGTCGTTTCATTTAATTGACAATAAAAATAAAAAACAAGCTAAACTTGATTCTGAAAAACTATTTAATATAATCAATAACCAGTTAAATAGAGGAAAAAGTTTGATATCTAACATACAAAAGCTTACAGGACTGGATAAAGAAAAATTCGATTTAAATCCGACGGATCTCTTAAAATATTTATTAAAAACGATAAAGTATGTAAAAGAAAGTAATCCCCACAAATTAGTTCAAATTAATACTGAAAGAGGTGAAGATCAAATATTTGTTACTGCTAATGAGCTATTAGCAGATGTTTTCGAAAATATTATTGGCAATGCTATTAAATACAACGATAACAAGGTTCCGGAGATAAATATAACTGTTTCTAAATTAAAATTAAATGGAATAAGTTATGTAAAGTTAGAATTCAAAGACAATGGATTTGGCGTTCATGATTCCAAAAAAGAAAAAATTTTTTTGGAAGGTTATAAGGACTTAAAAGGAGAAAAAGGTATGGGGATTGGCTTATCTTTGATTACTAAGATTATTAAATTATATAACGGAAAAATATGGGTTGAGGATAGAATTGAAGGAAAATATCTTGAGGGAAGCAATTTTATCGTTTTAATTCCAGAATTTAAAGAAAAAGCTGAGTAATAGTTAAAAATCATTTACTAAATTACTGCTTCGCACGGAGGAGCATCCTCTCCGATTGACCATAGGAAAAAGTGGGCTCCAGTTGGTCCCAACCACTTAAATTGTTTTGCAATAATTTGCTGCTTTTCTTCGTAACATTTGTTTCGAAAGGATTCTAAGTAATTCTCAAAGGAATGGTGTTTCCTAACTAAATCAAGAAAGACTTGTGCGTTAGATACTATAGCTTTTACTTTCTTTGCATTCCTTATTATTTTAGGAGATTCCAACGCATCTGAAACCTCATCTATTGTCCAATTCGAGATAATTTCGGGGTCGAAATCGTCAAAAACTTCTTTGGTACCTTCCCATTTTGTTCTCACCACTTGATATGAGAATCCCGCATTAAAAACAGCTTTACTTAAAATTTCAAAGTATCCCTTCTCGTCTATAGGTTTTTCTTGAGGTGGAATAATTTTATGCGCCATGGTTATTTCGTAAATTTGACCCAATTATACTTAACGATTATTTTTCATTAAAAGAAAAGCGCTTAAGATTATTAAAAATTAAGTGTATTAAAAAATAATAATTTTAAAAGATAAATACGATAAGTAAGAATTAAACCAACCAACACTCATGACTCAAAATCTAATTTTATTTGACGAAACTTAATTTCTTGCTCCTTTTTTTTATTTAAGGACTCCCTAAAATGATTAATCCTTTTTTCAAGCCTCTTCTTAAACGAATTGTCGATATTTAGATTATTTAATACTTCATTAAGAATTTGAAAATTATTAAATTCCGCTTTAGACTTAATTACAGGTATTATTATTGAGGTGTCTGATAACAAATTATTTATTAAATTTAGGGATAACTCTAAATGAGGTATCAGATTTTCTTCAATTTCGTGAAAGTTTTTTCCTTCGAGAATTCTTGATTTAATGACTTCAACGCGAGGATATTTTTCGTAGGCATACCCCTTTACTCCTAATTTTAGACAAGCTGCTAAAGTTGAACATGTCCCCCCAAAGGGATCTAATACTGTTTTTGCGCTTGGAACCATCTTAATACATTTATATGGAAGACCTATTGGAAATGGTGCCTCGTGTCCTTTTTTAACCGATGCTCCCGTAGTCTTCGTATATGGAATCAACCATACATTTCCGGGATCTCTTAAATCTGTGTCAGAATACCTTCCAATATTGGATTTATCTGTATATGGTATACCAATCGCTTTTGGGTCAATTTTATATTCTTTAGTCTTTTTTGCAAAGAGGAAAATATGTTCCCAGAGATTATTTAATCGTCGATTTCCTCCTGAGGGGGTGTAGTGCCCTTTTCCAAGAAACGATTTAACCCAGATAATATCTTGAATTCGCTTCCAAGATGCGTTTTCAGCAGACTTAGCGACTTTTTCCGATTTCCCTTGATCTCCCGCAGAATCACCAATATTGAGAAAAAAAACTGCACTTTTTTTTGCTACTCTATAGCACTCAGACCAAATGGTAGTTAAGAAAGAGTAGTATTCAGCGTCTTCCATTTTGTCATCGTGAATCTCACCATTATCTGAAGAATATGTTTTTCCACGATTGTAAGGTGGAGAAGTTATTACTACATCAATCGATTCGTCCTCTAATTCAGACATGTGTTCTGACGATTTGAAAAAAACCGTTTGATTCTTAAATTCCATCTTTCGTATACTATTACCGCTATCTTTTTTTTCTAGTGTCACACTTCATCCTTCCTATATGCTTCTGCTCAATTTAAGAGAAATTTAACATAAAATCTCTATCTCAAGTAGGTTAAAATCCTTTTTAATATCTTAATAGGAACTCGTAATTTATTTATTTGAGCCTAATTTTGTTAATAAGAAAAATTACGAGCCTCATTAACTTTTCAGTTTATGGATTTAAGATTAAGATAGAGAGCGAATAATTTAAAATTCAGTGAATTCTCTTAAACTATAAAGATAAGTTAATAGGTGATTTCAAGTGCAAGATATTTCTGAAATAAAAAGCATTACAATAATAGGAACAGGAATACAAGGCCACGCAATCGCCCAAGTCGCGCTGATGGCTGGTTTTAGCAAGGTGATCCTTAACGATCTTAGCATGGAATTGATCAATAAAGCAGTAGATAGTATTCTAAACGATCCCAAAACTGGGTTAAAAGTTCTTGAAAAAGAAGGGAAATTATACGATAATATTACAACTGAAATCCTCGTAAAAAGGTTGGTAAAAGAAGAAAACCTACAGAAAGCTGTTGAAAATACAGATTTTGTTATTGAAGCTGTTCCTGAAGTCATGAGCATTAAAAAAGAGGTATTTAGAAAATTAGGACAATTTTGTCCCGGACATACCATCTTCGCTACTAATTCCTCAACAATGAGTATTACAGAAATTGGAAATGCGTCGGGGTGCCCTGAAAAGGTCATCGGAATGCATTTCTTTGTGGCTCCTCTCGAAAATAAATTAATCGAAATTACGAAAGGAGAAAAAACTTCAAAAGACACTCTGAAAATTGCGATAGAAGTTGGTCATAAGTTACCAAGCTTAGAGGGAAAAAGATTGCTTATAGAACTCCAAAGAGAATCTCCTGGATTCATCGTAAATAGAATTATGAGTTCTACTGAAATATATATCAATTTGCTTATTGAACAAGCTATTGCTAGAAATATCCCCTTTGAGCAACTCGATGCTGACGTAATTGATTTTATGCCTGATGGTATTTTTTATTTGTGTGACACTATAGGGTTAGACACGATATTTAACGCGATGAAATACTTTGAAGAAACTCTCTCACCAGACTTTGCCCCCCACGAGCTGTTTGCGAAACTTATTGATGAAAACAACCTGGGACAGAAGACCGGTCGAGGCTTCTATGATTGGTCTCAAAATACAGAACCTAGTATAGATCGCTCAAAAAAAGCAGGATTGGTAGATATCGAACTCCTAATAGCAATCCAATTAAACGAAGGCTGTAGAATATTAGAAGAAGGTTGTGTTAGTAATTATAAAATAATCGATAAGGCAGTATCAACTGGATTTCATTTACCTGGTCCCTTTGCTATGGGTAAAAAGAATTATAAACAACTTGTTGTGAAATTGGATGAACTCGCAGAATTAACGGGAAGAAAATATTTAAAACCGTGCAAATTGATGAGATCCGGCGGTTTTCTTGATATGAGGAAATAAAGGTGAACATCCACACATTAAGGGTTTCACAGATTTTCCTTTTTGTATAAACGAATGGCTATATAAATCAAAATAAGTTTGAGGAATTTAGAGGTTATAATAGTTACATTTAATAATCTCCAATTGATACTTTCTATCGGAAAAGAAAGGTTATCTTTTCCAAATGAGGAGGTATAAAATGAATAAGGAACGCGACCTTAAGGAATTCTCGTTAATATCGTGCCCATTTACACGTTCGTGCCACCTTCCCCTAGCTAAAGAAGTCTGCGACTTTCCTAGTTATAAAATGTGCTCGGAATATCAATTGGGATTAAATAAACTTAAATCTACTTCTAAAGTATTACATTAATAATATAAGAGACTTATTTTTTAGCGTTTTATCTCAAAATAATGATTTCAAGTTTATTTAATATGTAACAATTAATTTAGATATTCAAATATCAAATTTAATTTAGTGGAAAAAATGGCTAGACCTAAAGTAGTATTACCAGAAAATGGAATCTCTGAAGAAGAAATTCTCAAAAAAATGGAAGTAATCCGGGAAGACGACATAAATTGGAAGGATGGAAAGGTATGGAGCCTTGTATATCACGCTTCAGAAAAACACACAGAAATGCTTAAAAAAGCCTCGGCTATGTTTTTTTCAAAGAACGCCCTTAGTCCCATGGCTTTTCCCAGTTTAAAGAAGTTTGAAACGGAAGTGATTTCCATGGCAGTTGACTTGTTTGGAGGAGATAATAGGTGTTGTGGAAGCATGACTTCGGGTGGAACGGAAAGTCTTCTAATGGCTGTAAAAACGTATAGAGATTGGGCACGGGTTAAATTACCCCATATTAAAGAACCTGAAATGGTTGTCCCGAGTTCAGCACATCCATCCTTTGACAAAGCAGCTGATTATTTTGGAGTAAAAATAGTTAAAGTACCCGTGGATAAAGAAACTCATCGGGCAGACGTAAAAGCAATGGAAAACGCTTTGACCGAGAACACTATAATGATGGTCGGCTCTGCGTGTGATTTTCCGAGAGGGGTAGTAGATCCCATCTCAGAACTCGCATCTATTGCCCGTGAACGAGGGATTGGAATGCATGTTGATGCGTGTCTTGGAGGTTTTATGCTTCCCTTTGTGAAGATGCTTGGTAATAATGTTCCTGATTTTGATTTCTCAGTACCCGGAGTAACCTCAATTTCGGCAGATGTCCACAAATACGGGTACGGTGCAAAAGGTGCTTCTACAATAATGTATCGCAGAGAAAGAGTGTGGAAACATCAATTTTCAGTGTATACTGATTGGTCAGGTGGTATTTATATATCCCCTTCTATGAGAGGCACTCGACCTGGTGGCCCAATTGCTGCTGCGTGGGCTTCGATGAAGGTCTTAGGAAATGACGGGTATTTACAGTTGGCTAAAGTCGTTATGAAAGCTACAAAAGAATTAATTGATGGAATTAATCAAATCCCTGAACTGTATATTATTGGAGACCCCGTGATGAGTGTTTTTTGTTTTACATCCGAAGCAGTAGATATCTATAATTTAGGAGATCTTATGGATAAGAAAGGGTGGCATTTAGACCGAATTCAATTCCCAAACGCTTTACACATGATGGTTAATCCTCACCACGCTAGTATTGTAGATACTTTCTTGAAGGATCTTAGGGAAGCTGTTAAAGAAATTAAGGAGCATCCCGAAGCATCTTCAGACGGAGACGCTGCTATATATGGTATGGTAGCAAGTTTATCCGACCGAAATAAAGTCAAAGATTACATCACTAATTTCTTAAAAAGTCAATATAAAATTAAATAATTTTAAAATCCTATTTTTATTTATATGAAGCTAAACAGATTAAAATCTATAGTTAACGATGTTATAAGAACGTCCATTTCTAGCCCAAATGGCAATTATTTACCATAAAAGCAAAAGAAAGCCTACTCCTTTAGGTGTGGGACGATTTTTGCCAGAAATCATTAATTGAGCTCAGCGTAGTTATTTAAATGCTTGGTTAATTTTGGGAACATGATGCATAGGGCATATAAATTAAGAATTTATCCTAATCAAGCACAAAAGGAATTGCTGGACAAGACTTTTGGGTGCTGCAGGTTCCTATACAACAAAATGCTTGAGGAGAGAAAGCAAGTTTATAAAGAACTTAAGGACGATAAAGATTCTCTATATAACTATAAATATAATACTGAAAATAAATATAAACAAGAATACCCATTCTTGAAAGAAGTGGACTCTAAAGCGTTACAATCTGAGTGGAGGCATCTTAAATCCGCTTACGACAATTTCTTTAGAAACCTAAAGAAAGGGATCAAAAAGGGGTTTCCTAAATTCAAATCCAAGAAGAATCGACAGTCATATACGACTTTTAATGTAAACGAGAATTGTAAGATTGATTTTAATAACAAGAAGCTAAAATTACCCAAGATTAAGACTTGGATTAAATATCGAGACAGTAGAGTCTTTGTTGAAGACATTAAGCACATAACTGTTTCTAAAACGAAGAGTGGAAAGTATTTCGCTTCAATTTTAATCGAACTCGAATCTAACATAAGTCCAAAGCAAGTTCTTGAAGAAGATAAAATAATTGGGTTTGACATGAGCGCATCGAAGTTTCTGATAACCAAAGAATTTGCGCTTTCAAACCCCCGATTTTATAGAAAGGAAGAAGCTGACCTTCAAAGGTTGCATAGAGAAGTGTCCAGAAAGAAGAAAGGTTCTAATAATAGAAACAGAGCAAGGATTAAATTAGCAAGACTTTACGAGAAAGTAGAGAATCGAAAAAGGGATTGGGTTCATAAAATTACTCGTTTATTGTCAGAACATTTCGATTGCGTGATCTTAGAAGACCTAAACTTAAAAGGAATGCAACGGTTCAATTCTGGGCTTTCTAAATCGGTGAGCTTAGATTTTTCGTGGAACCAATTCGTAACAATTTTGAAATACAAGATGGAACAGAGAGGAAAGCGTCTTATTCTCGTAGACAGGTTTTTTCCCAGCTCAAAATTATGTTCTAAATGTGGATATAAAAATAAAACCCTTACATTACAAGATCGGAAGTGGATTTGTCCTAAATGTAAGAAATGGCACGATAGAGACGTGAACGCTTCTATTAACATCAGAAAAGAAGGTTTGAAAATTTTAAAACAAGATAACATCACGATCGTTAATATTAACAATCATTCTGCCGTAGGAACTACGGTCGAAGCGTTTGGAGAAGATGTAAGACTCTCGTTTAGGGAGCAATTTTCAGTGAAAAACGAATCCATTGCCCTTTAGGGCATGGTAGTTCAATTGATCCTTTTGAACATTATACACCTAAAGTAGAAATCAATATAGATTTGAAAAATAAGACATTCACACCCGATTTAGATGGGGACGCCGTTGAAACATATTATAGCGCTATTTGCGACTGGTTTCATGAAGTTTTGCCAAAAGAAGGAATCCCAATCGATGTAATCGATAGTGCAATTCTAATTATTTCTCCGAATGGAAAAGAATGTGTTATAAAAGCTAGCGAAAGAGAATTTAGGTCTTTCTATTCATATAAATAAAAACAGGGATAAAGCAAGATCAATCATGATCTGCTTAACATCATTCTTGTTAATTCTTCAAACGATTCTTCTACGTTTTTACCCGTCTTGCTAGAGCATTCAGTGAAACCGCTAAAACCCTTTGCTTTTGCAAGTTTTTTTCCTTCTTTAAAAGGAATTTCTCTAATTATCTCTAAATCCGCTTTACCACCAAGTAAAACAAGTGGAAATTGTTCCTTTTTACCGTTTATAACGGATAACCATTCGTCAATGTGAGCAAGAGAGGGATAATGTGTAATGTCATACATTAATATCCCTCCCATCGTACCGTTTAGATATTCAGGCATCATGAATCTAAATCTTTCCTCACCACCGAAATCCCAGATCATTAACTTTACGGTTTTTCCATCAACTTCAATGGTTTTAGTTTCAAAGTCAACTCCGATAGTCATCTGGGAATCTGATATGAATAAATCTGTCTTAAATCTTTTTGTTAATGTTGTTTTTCCGCTACCTGCATCACCGAAAATGATAACCTTAAAAATTGCGTCAAGCATAGTATCCTACTTAAAACTCTTTAATTATCTAAACCAACTTTGTTAAAAGTGTATTATCTTTATGAAACTTACCCCGTCAAAATGTTTCCCTTAAACACGCCTTTTTTGTAAAAAAATAATACAAATATAGACATAAAAGTTTTGATATTTAAATCTTTTCTAATTTTTTAACCCGTTTTTCATTTTTTTCTCGCTATTTAATAACAAAATTAAATTCCGTAAGACACATACGACTTTTTCCTTTTTGTCCTATGAATTGAGGGAAAATATCATTCAATTGATATTGCATGAATTAGGCTAAAATAATTTAAACTAATTATTCAATTCAAGTTCAAAACAAAAAAAAAGTAAAGATTTATGATTAAAACGTTTTATTTTGGTGGTTTTAGCCCTACCATTTCCATAGATTCTACTAATGTAGCCATAGTGTCTACTCTCGTATTTACACCTTCGATTTCAGAGTAAAGCGCTAAGATCTCGTTAATTCGGGCAAGTCCATCATCAAGTTTTCCTTCTCTTACCTCTGAAATTGTTATAGCTTTTATACCATATTTAGTTCTCATTAGTGCGCCATCTAATACCGTTTTTCCGAGTGACCTATCCTCAGGAAATTTCTTCATAATTTCAAGAAACTTCTTTCCAACTTCCTCTCCCTTATGGGGCGGAAACCATACAGTTGCTAGTAAATAACCCATAAATTTCACCATAAATTAATGTATATAGAGTTTAATCGAATTTTATTAGAAATTCGCAAGGTAAAGAATGCGAATTATCTATTTAAATTTTTACATTTTCATTAAAAGTTTATTAAAAAGAAATCTATCTTAAAAGAATTGTCTGGTAGATAATTCAGCTTTATAACATAAGATTTCTTAAAGTATAGTAAAACCTTT
>SOKP01000021.1 GCA_004375715.1 Promethearchaeota archaeon
ATAAAACTTTCAGAGTCCAAACTTTGATGATTCTTAAATGAAAAAAATAATTTTAAATTTCGAGAAGAAAACAGATAATTTTAAAGCGTTAGTGCAAGAAGCTTTGAATATGAATTTCCTTGATTTTTTAGTTTCGAGGGATACTTTTATGGAATTCAAGAATCTTGAACGCATAACCACATATAGTAGAGATTTGAGCATTGATACGCAAAATTTAATTCTACTTGATGTAAGTGAAAAACCATTAGGAATTGATAAAGGAATTAAGATTGGACTCTATTACGAAATGAAATCAAAACAGGACGAAGAATTTATCGTAGAACGAGCAAGTAACTTTAACTTCATTATAGTTAAAGCACCGGACTGGAAAATCATCCCCTTTGAAAACCTTATTGCAAAAATGCATAAAAATGATACTGAATTAATAGCTTCGGTCGAGAACATAAATGAAGCAGAATTGATGTTAAAAACGCTTGAGATTGGCACAGATGGAATAGTAATTACTCCTAAAGATGTCAATGACATCGTAGAGTTGAAAAAATTATTAGTGACTGAATTCAGGGTTGAATTAATAGAAGCAGAAGTTACAGCTTTACAAAATGTCCCAGAGAGCGAAAGAGTGTGCGTCGATACCACATCATTATTAAAATCAGGGGAGGGGATGCTCGTTGGAAGCACTGCAAAAGGATTCGTGTTAGTACATGCTGAAGTTTTTGATACTCAATTTGTTTCCTCAAGGCCTTTCAGAGTAAACGCTGGCGATGTTTCAGCATATATTTTGGTTCCGAGCGATGACAAAGATAATAGCTATCGAACTAAATATTTAAGTGAATTGAAAGGGGGAGATCAAGTTCTAGTGGTAAATACTAATGGTGGAGTGAAAAAGGTTACAGTAGGTAGAGTAAAAATCGAAACGCGCCCCATGTTAAGATTAGAATTAGAGATTGATAAACAAGGTAAAAAGATCAGATTTAATTACATTGGTCAAAATGCAGAAACGATTCGATTAGTTAACTCCGTTGGAACTCCTATATCTATAGTAGATATTAAGGTTGGAGACAAAGTTTTGGTTCATATTGGTCCCGAAGCAACTCACTTTGGTATAAAAATTAAAGAAAACATAATAGAAAAATAGAACTTTCCCATTTTCCTATTCCCGTTTATAGATAATAAAAATAATAAATGTTGAAGGTTAATTGTTAAAATGATATATTGGGCTCCATTGTTACATATGTATCAGCCTACTTTTCAAGATAGTAGCGTATTGCGACAAATTGATAAAGAGTGTTATAAACCTTTATTGAAAATGTTTGAAGAACATGATAATGTGAAAGTTAGTCTTAATATTAATACCGTTCTAATAGATATGTTATACGAATTTGATTTAGGTGATACTTTAGAAATTCTGCACAATTTGGAATCTATTAATAAAATTGAAATCACTGGCACCGCAAAATTCCATCCGATCCTCCCACTAATTCCACAAAAGGAATCTGAGCATCAAATTGAGATAAATGAAGAAATTTTAATAAAAGAATTTAAACGGTGGGAACGAGGAGGATTTTTCCCTCCTGAAATGGCAATTAGTTCTCAAGTTGCAAAATTTATACGAGAATTAGGATATAAATGGGTAATTATGAGCGGTATAGCCTGTCCTGTAGATTGGCCGACTGATCAAATATATACTTCTCCTAATGGTCTAATGTTATATTTTAGAGACGATATTTTAAGTAATAAAATCTCATTTAACAATATCACTGCGAAAGGATTTGTTGAAGAAATTACAGGAAGGATCAAGGAAAATAAAGAATCAAAGCAAAAAGATAAATATTTAATAACAGCTATGGATTCAGAAACGTTTGGCCATCACATAAAAAAATTTGAAAGGACCTTTCTAAGTAAGGCTTTCGAACTTATTAACGATCAAAAAGAAATTAAAATTGAATTCGTTTCCGAATTATCCAAATTTTTTCCGATTAATCAAGAAAAGATAATCCCTAAAGATTCGAGTTGGAGCACTTCCTACGATGATATATTAGCAGAAATCCCGTATCCTCTCTGGAGTCATCCCGATAATAGAATACATGTATTATATTGGAAAATTGTGAGAAGTTTAAACAATCTGATGAATTTATTAGAAAATTTAGATTTGAATCAAAATTGGGATGTAAAGAGACATTATAATACTTCTCGGTGGTTTTATGATAGAGGGATATGTTCTGATACAACTTGGTGGGGAAACCCTGATCGAGGGACATGGAGTCCAAATTTAATTCACAAAGGAATAGATCTACTTATGAGCTCTGCCCTAAACGCTCAACTTGCGTTAGTACATGCTAATCAGTCAGATATAGGAGAGGGTTACTTTGATTCTATTTCTTTTTATCATAATCTTTTGCTCATGGAACTTTATTCACAAACTAAAGAACTTAAGAAAAGAAAAAAGTAAAAAGATTCAAGCGTGATCGATAAAAGTAATAATAGAAAGCGCTTAAAGTCTCTCTAATGTCAACATATTGTTTTAGTTGTAGAAAATAACAATAAAATATATAATTTTAAATTTAATATATTAAATTAAGTACGCTTTCGCACAATTAAATTTCTTAATTTATTGAGAGTTATGTCAAAAGAAAAAGAAAATCCTCAGGTAGCAAGATTTTGCGTGTATTGTGGAACTACAATCCAAAAAAACACAGCTTATTGTCCAAATCCTAAATGTGGGAAGTTAGTAATAAATATTAAACCAAGTGAGGATAATCTCGATCAAGCGAAACCTATAACAAAACTAATTAAAAAAGAACAAATATCGCGCAAATGTTCGAACTGCGGTTCGATTATAACTTCTAATATCTTAGAACAGTGTCCTATATGTGATTCAAGATTAGAAAAAATTCCAGAACAAGATATTGCAATCCAAGAAAAAAAACAGCAAAATCGACTAGGATATGTATTTAAAAATAAAAAATTAGTGCCAGAACATAAGTTTGTGTTGAAAAAAAGCGAATGGAATTTCAAGGAAGGGATTAGAGTATTTAGTAATGCTCTTATGGCATATGTTACCGTTAGATTAGTGATCACTATGTTGCTAACTTTTCAACTAGGTCCATCTGAAACATTAGATTTAAACATGGCAACAATTCTCTTAAGTCAAGCTCCTGATATTGTATTTGGGCTCTATCCCCTTTATTATCTTTATTCAAAAAAACATAAGCTCAAGAAATTAGGCTTTATCTTCAATACAAAATCACTAGTAATCGCTACTTTAGTTGGCATCGCCGGAAGTATTGGATTAGTTTTAATTGATAATTTTTCGTCCTTAATAATCCGCTTTATGTACGACTCAGGGATAAATTTTTACGATATATTTGCTTATTTAGACGAGGAATATCTCGTCCTTCAAAACTCTAATTTAATTCTGATAATATTACTTATTTTCATTTTAAGTTTATCAGTGATTTCAACTGAACTAGTATTTAGAGGTGTATTACACAACACTTTAAAAGCGCATTTTGAAAACAACTTTCTCGGAAAAGTTACAGTAATTGTAATTGTAGCTTTGGTTTATTCACTTCTGTTTCTATTTTTTACATTACCCATAGGGATATATTTCTTCTTAGTAAACTTTATGGTATCTATATTCTTGGGTGTGATCTATGAAATTAATAAGAACCTAATTAGTACAATAATAGCTAATTTAATTTACAGCATTACTCTCATTCTCTTAATTGTCTATTTCTAATTTAAACGTAATTCTCCATTATCTTTTAATATATAAATTTAATAATAAGAAAAATCAAATATCTTTATAAAAATCAAATATTTTTATTAAAATACGAGAAGAGTCTACGACGTGGAGAAAGAGAGATTGGGTAAAAAATATTATACAAACATGGGTAGTAAGGATAATATAATTATTTCAATTGCGGGGGTTCATGGAATTGGTAAAACAACAATTTTTAATCTTTTAAAAAATTTTTTAGGAGATAATAATAAATTCAAGTTTTTTCCCGAAAGATATATTAAAATTCCTCCTTTTCCATTCGGTTCCGACAACAAACAAATCGCCTTTCGAAGCGAAATTCACTTTCTCCAACAGCTCATTCGGAGAAACAAAAATATCACTAATTTTGACAATAAATACAACGGAAGAGTTATTTTTCTAGATCGAACACCAATCTGCGTGCTAGTTTACTCTAAAAGCCTCTACCTTAAAGAAAAAGACTATAATCTTATCCACGATATGTATAAGTCAGTTAAGTGGAAAGAAGATAACATTATATATCTTACTGCTGAAACAGACACTATTTTAAAAAGAATTATTCAACGCGGTTCAATTGATAATACACGGAAGGATTGGAATGAAGATGATAAGAAATACCTATTAGAAATTCTCTCCTATTATAATCAATTTTTATTTCCAAAAACTCAAACTAAAAAAGTATTCACAATTGATACGAATAACTTAACAGCCGAAAATGTGATAGAGGAGATTAAAAACATTATTACTGACTTATCTGGATACTCGTTCAATAAATATGACAAAACTTCCTCTACACAGAAGAAATTAAATGAATTTATGTAAGTAATTATAATAAAATATATTAATGTAAATTTTATGATATACATTAAGAGAATTAATAATATATTGATTCGAATTAACTTTAATCTAAAAAAGATTTTGATGTGAAATAATGTCGTCTCTGGCGCAAGGAATTCGAGAAAATATGATGAAGATTTTAAAATTCGAAGAAGATAAAACAGATTTAGAAAATCTAGCAGTACTTTCGAGAGTTGGTATGAAAGTTGCGTCTGCTTTTTCCTCTGAGCTCGATGCCGATGCAACATCCGCTTCAAGTACTGCGTTAATTGATTTAGGATTGAGATTAAGCGTAGCAACTGCACACGGCGCCCTAAGAGAGATAATTCTTCACAATACTTCAGGGTATAGTATAATTTTAGCAATCAACGACGAATATCTGGTGTTTGGTGGCTTAAAAAATGTATATCGAATCGGATATTACCTTGGGTACATACGAGAGTTAGCTAAGAAATTGAATCAATTAATTTCAGGAGATGAAATTACTGACATGACTCTTTCCTTAGATGATTCTGAAAAAGCTAAGCTAAATATTGAAGAAGAGAAAGTGAATTTAATTATAAAACCTAGCATTGAAGAAGATAAAGCTGCTTTAGATGATTTACTAGGTTTTTTAGACGATTGGGAAAAGAAAGGTGGGGATTTAGAAGAAGCCGAAACGGAAATACAAAATAACATTGTAACAATTCCAAAATCTGTTGGTTTAGAATACGAGAAACAATT
>SOKP01000050.1 GCA_004375715.1 Promethearchaeota archaeon
TTTCAATTTGAAAAACTGATTTTATATCTCCAAAAAAAGACCTAGAATCTTTCTTTATGGTTTCCTTCATTGATTGAAATTCAGTAGTCTCTTTGAGAGTAAAATAAATCACAATGCTTAAAGGAATTCCAATTATCACTGGGAACAATGTCATTCCTCTCCAATTTGGATCTACATCTGTTATAAAGACGAAGCGAGATACTACCATTATTACCGCTCCAAATAATCCCGCCATTAATATGATATTTGTGTTTAACGCTCGTTTATCTTGTTTTGACTCTTCATTCGCATAAATTAACCAGATATCACTCATAAAGAAAAAATTCAGGAGAAACGAAAAAGATACATACATTATATAATTAACAGATAAAAACATACCTAAGGAGGCAATGCTCATTCCAAGGACTGTAATTGCCAACATTCGTTTTCTGCCAATTTTGTCGACTAAATATTGATTAAAAAAAAGAAAATACATCCCAAATGAGGTAATACTTCCTGCTAAAGCTGCAATCGAACTTGTTACATTAGCTGGCGATCCAGGAAAAAATTCAGCCATTATCAAAGAAGGCATTGAACCGGGAAAAAGAGTACTATATGTATCAAGAATTTGAACAAACATTAATACACCTATTAGATATTTGAAGTAAGACTTCGATCTCGTAATTTGATTATTAGTAGTTTCAGTCATTTTTTTTCAGCTTTAGAATTAATTTTATTTTCATTTTTTTCTTTAAGAGATATGAAATAGATGTTAAACTTCAATATTAATAAAGATTTAGGTTCAATAAATTCAATAGTCCACCCTTACAAAATAATGAACAAGAAGGTCATAACTAATCCACAGAAGATTGGATTCAAAATGTTGTCATCAATTTTTAAACTTAACAAATCGATTATTAAAAAAACTAGAGCTCCACTCAAAGCCATAACAATCATTTTTAAAGGTATAATATACGGTTCAAATAACCAGAGAGCAAACAGACTTACTCCAAAAGAAGCAAAAAACCCTGAAATATAACCTATTATTGTTTTACTACTAGTTTTCGGAAAATGGCGTCGTCCAAAACTAACTCCCATAATCGAAGCAACACCATCTCCAATACTTGTTATTAACGCTACGGCGGTAAAAATTCCGAAAGGAAGGAATAGTAATGGGACCAGTGAGAGGACTAATACTACATTTTTAGTGAATTCGTAGTTCTCATTCTTTTTAAGAGTTTTAATTAGCATATTAGATAGACAATCAGGAAGAAGATGATATATATTTGAATTTTCGAATATATAAGATAAACGAACGAAATCTATTCCTGCAAATAAAATTACTCCCGCATATCCAATTGTTAAGATTAAGAACATTCCAAATTCATATCCTGTTATACCATATACTTCATCAGCATTCCACAATCCATCCCATACATCTATAGCGAAAATCCGTAATATTATTATGACTAAACCTGGAAGTAAATGAAAAACTTTCCTGCGAACATCAGTCCTTAACGAATAGGATTTACTATCATTCACCAGATTGTATTTTTTAAGGAAATTATCAATAGTTCGGTTTTCTTTAAGCTCTGGCTTATCCTTTAAAACAACTTTATATTGGTATAATAAAACTAAGAACACCAATAACGGTGCGAAAAGGCAGATAATAGACATCGAAAAAGATTGGTGAAATTGGACGAATTCATTATCTCGTGGATAGAAAAATGGATACAAAATTCCAGATACAATCCATAATACAACAATTATAAACGAATTGATGAAACTATGGTCTTTTTGGAACATCTTTTTCAATTTAATCGCAAAAAATAACTGGGTTAATCCTAACACAATAAAAAGTATCGTTATAGGTAAAGTGATTAAATTGAAAACCATATTCTAATTAAATTTCAATATAAAAAATAATTTGTGAAATTGTAAAAAGCTTTATTTTTGTATCGCTTATTACTTAACTTAAAATAAAAAGAATGAAATAGTATGAAATGGGTAACACGAAGCAAACCACATGTAGATCGTTGTTCCTCTCTATGGCTTATCAAAAATTTCGTTGATTCTGAAGCTGAATTTGCCTTTGTTTCACGAGATTATAAGTGGAAAGATAAGGAAATTCCTTTGGTTCTTCCTGGAGCTGAACTAAATCCACAAATGGGAAAAACAACCTTTGAATTAATCATTCAGAAGTATGAGATTAAGGACGAAATCGTACATCAAATTGCATCGATAATTCATGATATCGAACAAGCAGAGGAATCTGAAATTTATAATCTTCCTGAATCAATGGGGATCTTCATTGTTTTACGAGGAATAGAGCCATCTTCTCCAGATGATCAAGAAACTGTAGATATTGCATTTACAGTAATGGATGCGATTTACACATTTTTACAGAAAAAAAGTCTAGGTGAAAAATTAACTTGAAGCATTTTAATTTATCATGAGGGAAGATTCGTTGATCCTCTCATTTACATTCATTAAACCGTATTTATTCCAATGGTATCTCAGCAAACAATAAAGCCATATTTTTAGGGAATAATCCCACTCTATCACCATCTTTAACTTCCTTACCGATTCCACAATATTTGCCGTTTACAAATATGTGACTTAGTTCACCTTCACTGATTACAAATTTTTCAATAATATCATAGACAAAATGAATACTACCATCTTCAATATTAAATGTAACGGGGAGTCCCTTCTCTAAATCAACAACCCTCACATTTTCTCTCAATTTTCCATATAACTTGATTAGTATAGGCATCTCTAAAACGCATCCGTTACATCAACAAGTAAAATAAGATAAAAATATTTGTTTTATAAAAAATTAAAGGAAAATAGTAAAATAAAATTAAAAAATCATAAAAAAAAGATTTAAAGGCCAAATAATAAGAATTCATCTAAAAAGTCGTGTACCTTTTTTAGATTTTTCTGACTAATTGATTTCTCTAATTGGATTTTTAGATCCAAAACTGTGCTCAGAGTCTGGACTACTGTATTTTGAATTGTGCTATTAAATATGGACTTTTTTTCGTTTTGCTTTTTGAAGTACTCCACTCGGTCCAACATCGCATTTTGGTATTCGTCAGCCGTGGATGTTTTGAGCTCTACAAGCTTCCGCAACTTCAAACCGTCTTTGGTTTCGATTACTTCATCCACCATTTATTTTTCACCTAATTCCGTCTTTCTCATTCCTCCGTTCTGTGCGACTTGTTGTTGAATCTCTTCTCTTGTTTGTCCTGTAGTAGTATCGAATTCTTCTTTGACTTTCGCCGTAACCTTTTTTGCTACTAGTTTCTCGATTCTTTCACGATGCAGAGTGTTCATTGTGCAAAAACTGATTTCATTAACTGAACCGTCAGGCATTGCGACACCGAAATGAACGATACACCTTTTAACACGCTCTATATCCATGTTATATGCGTCTTGAAAGTGCATACTGGAGAGAAGAAGCGTGCCGTGAGTAAATGAGCTAATGCTTTCCCAATCACCATTCATTAACAATCTGCTAAACATTTCCATGAGTTTCCCGGGTTTTTTAGTATATTGGAGTATTCCTAATAGGAATCGGGCGCGTAGTTGTGTTTTATCTAATAAGTTGAGACCTTCATCAAAAGTTTTACCCATATCTCCTAATATTCCTTCGAAGAATTTAATAGGTTGTTTTTCTTTATGCTTTATTTTTTCCCAGAATCGGTTAGCAAAATCGATAATTTTTAAAGGATCGAAGTAATCCAAAATAGGAACCATCTCATTTGTATCAGGATCGACAACTAAATAGGTTGCGAAACCACAATCGGGCGAGCAGGTAAATTCAATTGGATCTACATCAGCAAGGTAAGCTATAATCCTCCCAAATTCAACTATGGTTGAAAGAGGGTACCACGCTTCATCCATTCTAATTTTACCACCTGTTTGATTTTCGATTTCCTGTATCACATCAGCGTTCGTAATTCTTAACTCGCCCATCTCTTCAGCTGTAATACGACCGCATAAGGAGACAGGTTGGAAGGTTATCCCTCTTACAACATCAATGTTATCAAGAGCAAACTGGATTATATTTCCTACTTCAATATCTGTAATTCCTTTTACAATTGTTGCAACCAAATTAATGGATGACAATCCTACTTTTCTACAGTTTTCTACAACTCGCATTTTATATGGCATTAATTTCTTAATACCCCTTGTCTTCTCGTAAGTTGCGTTATTTATCCCATCAAATTGTAAATATAGCGTGTCTAAACCCATTTCAAAAACTTTTTTAGTCCATTCAAGTCCACCGTTCTTTTTCTGGAATCCATACCCATTTGTGGCAACTATTACTTCTTTAAATCCATGATCTTTTGCCATTTTACAAATTTCAGGAAAATCCTTCCTGACTGTCGGTTCGCCGCCAGTAAACATAATCGCAACGGCAGGCATCGGTTTGCTTCTGAAGTGCGTCATTATTCTATCGATTTCTTCTAATGTTGGTTCAATCAAATATCCCGATTTTTCGATATTCGCATAACAGAAATTACAATTGAAATTACAACGATTTGTTAAGTCTATTAATGCCAAAGCACAAGTTGATATGTGTTCGCTGCAAAGACCACAATTATAGGGGCACCCTCTGTCGTCATCTGAAGCACAATCAGCTGGATTCGATTCACCATCTTTTTCAAATTGCCAAGCGATTGTTCCGTCTTTGTTTTTCATCTGGAAGTGAGTCCATTTATAGTATTTTGCGTTGGAACTAATGATATCCTTAAAATCACCGTGTTCTGGGCAGTTTTTAACCATGAAAATTTTTCCATCTTCTTCTTGAACTACAGCATCTATCCTTTCAAGGCATTCTGGGCAGACTGATGCAGTCTTTCTATAATATTTCTCGTTTAAAACATCTGTTCCGTCTAAATGATACATAATACTTCATTTATTATTTTTAATTTTTTAAAAAAATGATAACTATACCAAATAATAGCGTTGTAATATAAAAATCAAATCCAATGTTTAATATTATGTCAATTCTCACTAATCATAATATTAAATGTGGTAAAACTTCCTAGATATGTTAAAAATTAAAATCAAAAAAAAAGTGAAATACAATCAGTTAAAAACATTTTCTATAACAGATATTTCTTACATTGGAGAGAAAAACAACAAATTTTCAAACCTCTGGAGCATATCCTGGAGGTATTGTTTAAAAAATTTAACCATACCAGTGAGTTCATTTTTCCAAATTATTATAGGTATCCCATAAATGTTTTATATATAATATAATATAACAGTATCAAAGGATTTTAAACTATAAATCCTATTGACCCGTGACTTATTCT
>SOKP01000159.1 GCA_004375715.1 Promethearchaeota archaeon
TTAAGCCAATTCTGTAAAGAAATTAATATATATGTTGACAGAAAGCAAAATTTAGCAATAAAACTAAGCATAGATGTAAAAGCAAAACTCCGATATCGAGATTTACGTTTAGTGTTTAACATTCTATTTCGCATATATAACGATTTCTATGTATTACATATTTAAAATTAAGATAAATAAATAAGATAGTTGACGAAAAATGGACAAAAATAACCAAAATAATCCAGAAATAATCAAAATTAAAGATTTCGTGAAAGATGATAGATTGGATGACGCAGTTAAAATAATTGCCTTGTACCTTGGAGATTCAAATCAGGATAATTATTTAAACAGACTAGAGAACATCTTCGAGATGCTACTGTCCCTTCATGGAGGAAGAATGGTATTGAGATTTTTAATAGAGCAACTTATAATAGATATTCCTTCATTACTAGAACATCTCTCTAAGCGTGATTCTGTCCTTCGCTATTCATTTTTATTACTCTTGAAAACACTTTGCGAAAACGAATGCGATTTATTCTTGCCCCACAGTGAAGATTTATTAGATTCTCCTGACCCAAATGTTCGAGAAGCCGACTTACAGCTTATTATTTTTATGGCAGGTGGAGAAATCGATATTGAAGATGAATCACTCGTTAACAAAATCGTGCTTACTCTAGCTGACGAAAAAGATTTTGTAGTTGAGAAAGCTATACAAGCGCTAATAACAATTGGACGAAGGCACCCATCTTTAATTACAAAAGCAGTTACAAATTTTGTTAAGGAACAGCCAGAAAACGAAAAAATGAAGACTGCTGTAGACACTGTACTAAAATCAGTAGTTACTGTTGAAAAAATTGATGAATTAGTTGAAGAAAGCCATAAAGAAGCAATATTGGACGAAAGATCATTAGAAAAGGAAAAAATTGAGAGAATCGATAAGGAGTTAGATTTAAAGAAAAAAGAAATTGAAATCAAGATAAAAAAATTAGAATTGAAAGAAAAAGAGAAGGACTTAGAAGAAAAAATAATCCAAGAAAGAGAAAAAACGCTAAAGCTTAATGAAGTCACTCTCGAACAAGAAACTACAGTAAGTTCTGACTTAGAAATCCTCCCTAAAAAAGTTATAAAACAATTAAAAAAGGAAGAAACTGAGATAATCGATAAGGAATTAGAATTAAAGAAAAAAGAAATTGAAATCAAGAAAAAAAAATTAGAATTGGAAGAAAAAGAGAAGGACTTAGAAGAAAAAATAATCCAAGAAAGAGAAAAAACGTTAAAACTTAAGGAAGAAATTCTCGAACAAGAAACTACAGTAGGTTCTGACTTAGAAATCCTCCCTAAAAAAGTTCAAAAACAATTGAAAAAGGAAGAATCTCACATCATAGACAAGGAGATAGAATTAAAGAAAAAAGAAATTGAAATCAAGAAAAAAAAATTAGAGTTAGAATTCAAAGAACGGGAGATTGAAGAGTTGGCCATTCAAGAAAAAGAGAAAGCTTTAAAAATAAAGGAAGAATTAATTGAAAAAGAAACAGAACTATCTAACGTAGAAATTGAACTGCATCAGAAAAAAATCGAGGAAAAAGAACAAAGAATCTTGGAAAGCGAACTTGAGAGAGCAGAAGAGAAAATAAAAAAGCTTAAAGAAGAGGATTCTCACAATTCTGATGAAAATAGTTGAATAATAAAAAAGTTAAAATAACTCTTATCCCTAATTGATTTTGTCTTCTGTAATTGGAGCTGTATATAATCTTTTCACTATTTTCCGAATCTCGCCAACTTTGACACTGTCTGCGGGTAAACCTTTTTGTATGTCTTTAGCGAGTCTATAAGCAAGCTCGATATAGTTTAAATCTTCTAAAAATTCCACAATCTGGATTTTATAATCGCTATCCTGAATTCCTTCTCCATATTCTATTAATTTCTCTTTTAGTAAGAGATCGATCTTATCCGTCCTTTCAACAAAACGCATTTTTTTAACTAATTGTTTAAAAGAATTAAAAATGTTGTAAAGTTCTGAACGTGGATAATCATCAATGTTCTTTAATACATAGAATATAAAGAGTTCTGCTTTTTCGTAGCGTTTAATTTTCAAACTGATTTCTAAAAGTTCAAGAACTGCTTGTTCGTAAAGAAATTTACTTTCAATATTAGGGACAATTTTTTCGAATATCCAATCAATTAAATTAGGTTGATTAAATCTATCTATGATGTCAATAAGGAGTTTGATAACAGAAAAATATAACTTAGCATTTTCAGTTTTGGTTCCCGATAAGAACGATACTAAAACATATTTAATCCTTCCCATAGCATCCTCCATATTTATTGGAGTTTCTGCGAATTTATAGAATGCTGATTCTAAAATTGGTTGAACTTTTTCTCTGTTTTTAAAATCGTAGATAAAATACTCACCCCAATTCGGAGCGTTCTTTTTTGAAGGTTTCTTATCTTTGGTTTTTGAAGTACCCTTTGTAAGGGTTTTTGGTTTTGATTCTTTTACTTTTACAATTTGATTTTTTGCTTCTTCCTCTGTTAATAGTTCTAAAATAATCTTATCTTTTTCTTTTGGAACTATTATTCTGAAATACGCTTCTTTCTCTTCATTGAATAAGGCTTCTCTTAGTTCTTTTGGAAAAGTGATACCTGTTTTAGTCTTTTTTATAATGTCTTCAAAAAAAACTTCTTCCTCTTTTTCTTCTTCTGGTTTCTTATCTTGAGTCATGATTATTGAGAAAAATAACTGTTTTTTATTATGTGTTGAATGAATGTAATTAGATTAAAATACTGGAATGATCTACTAATGTACCAAGAGAAATCATCCAGTAATGTTTACGAGCTCCACTCCCCTTATGTCATAGTTTTTATCAATGAAGCAGAGAATCGCATGACCTTCATGCATATATACTAGAGGTACGGGGTAAGATTCAGCGTTTTCTATAAAACTTTTCTTTACGATGATGGGAAGGACAGTATTACAAACCATGCATGGTACTTTAAGCTCTTTTACTGTGTCAAATTCGTTAAAACCCGCAATAATGGCTTCAATATTTTCATTAAATGGATTAAGCATTGTCGTAGAAAAATTACCGTAAGAGATATATGACTCAACATCGTATTTCATATTAAACTCTACGCTCACTTTTTCTATTAAAGCTTCAAGCAATTGGAACTGAACTTTATTATTAGAACCTGCAGTGTATATTAAATTGTTTATCCGAATGTGCACAATTTTCATGTTACCCTTGAAAATATGGAAAAAAATATTACTCGCAGGATTCTGTTTAACTATATTCAAATCTAATATAAAACTTTTATATGATCTTGGAGGTTTCCATTCAAAAATAGTAAATTCATCAGTACTGATGTTAATAAACTCGAGATTTTGTAATATTTGAGAATATTCAACCATTTGTTTCTACGCTCTGAATAGTTTTGTGACTTAAATAATTGTTTATTGTGTGAATCTTTCTGATTTAATCTTGAAAGTACTAATTTTATAACTAATAAAAACAAATTAAATATTTATATATTACATGTTAATTCTGGTAAATATATTTGAGTTTTAAAAAACTAATTAGGTGAAATTATGAAAGATTATTCTACTTGGGAGCCCGTATATGATTTTGAAAACGAGTCTCCATATCTTGAAAATTCAAATCGTCCATGGCTAAAATTCAGAACTCCAAATGTCCCTAAATCAATAAAATTTGATCCTATTCCAGTCCACGAGCTTATAGGATTATCTGCTAAGAAATTTCCAAATAATGTCTGTGTTTATCACATAGCAACGGATAAAAACTATACTTTTCGCGAATTAACCTATATTTCAGATAAAATTTCTAGCGCATTGTATCAGTTAGGCACAAAAAAAGGCGATGCAGTGGGTATCATGACGGGAAATTGCCCTGAATTTTTATTTTGTTGCCTTGGAATTATGAAAACTGGCGCAGTAGTCATTCCAATTAATCCATTACTTAAGGAAGCAGATATTTCTCATATTCTCAAAGAAACTGGAAATGTAAAAACTGTTTTTGTTCATAAAAAAAATTACAGAACAATGAAAAAAGCACTAAAAGATGTGAAGTTAGAAAATATAATCCTATTGGAAGCAGAACTAGCCAAAGAAGGGACTATAACTTTAGAGGAGTTTATCGAAGGTGTAGCACCCATTCGACCAGATGTAGATATAGACCCTTCGAATGATCTTGCTGCTCTTTTATTTACAGGTGGAACTACCGGATTACCAAAAGGTGTAATGTTGACTCACACCAATTTAGTTTCCTGCACACTCTCAACTTTATTAATGGCTGGTGAACCAGAAGAGGGAGAGGATAATTTCGGTAAAACAGTAAACTTATCAGTTATACCTTTATGCCATTCATTTGGATTTTTAGTTATGATTGCAGCAGTTTTCGGGGCAGCAATGATAGTAATGTTTCCTTCTTTTAACGCTTCTGAAGTTCTGAAAGCAATTGAGCATTACAAAGTCACAAATTTTGTTGGAGTCCCTGTTATGTATCAAATGTTAATAAATAATCCAGATTTTACAGAACGAGATCTTTCCAGTCTTGAAGAAGCAAATGCAGGTTCAGCTGCCTTACCTCCAGAATTAGCTAAGAAATGGGAAGAAGTTATTGGAATTAAGGTGGGGCAAGGTTTTGGGTTAACAGAAACTTCACCTATCACTCATATGGCGGCTAAATGGATGCCAGAGATTCGTTCTGAGAGTATTGGTGTTCCGATAATCGATACCGACGCTAAGATTGTAAATTCTGAGACTTTAAAAGAACTAGAACCTAATAAAATTGGAGAACTGTTGATTAAAGGCCCCCAAATAATGAAGGGGTATTGGAAAAGTCCCGAAGAAACAAAGAAAACGATTATTGACGGTTGGTTAAGAACAGGAGATCTAGCAAGGATGGATGAGCAAGGCTATTTTTATATTGAAGGTCGCGCAAAGGACATAATAAAATATAAAGGATATAAAGTAATGCCACGTGAAGTCGAAGAAAAATTATATGAACATCCAGCAATTCTCGAAGCGGGTGTTGTATCGGCACCAGATCCAAATATTGGAGAAACAATCAAAGCATTTGTAGTTTTAAAACCAAAATTTAAGGAGAGCGGTATAACTGAGAGAGAAATTATTGAGTGGGCAAAAGAAAGATTAGCTGGCTATAAATACCCCCGCCAAATAGAATTTATAAACATTTTACCCCGAACTTCAGTAGGTAAGATATTTAGAAGAAAATTAAGAGAAAGGACTATAAAAGACCAATAAATTTGGCTTACAATTAATATTAGTTTAGTTTTTTTACA
>SOKP01000286.1 GCA_004375715.1 Promethearchaeota archaeon
CCCCCCCCCCCCCCCCCCCCCCCCCGCCCCCCCCCCCCCCCCCCCCCCCCCCCCAAAAACCAGTTAACTTTCCAATTCTCTTTTCCTTATAAGTCCCATCGGGGCCCTTTATGCCAACCAAGAACTTAGTCCCCAGAAGGGCCGGCCAATAACTGATTTCGTCGTTGAGGAACTGGTAGGCCAGATCAAGATCCTCGCACCCCAGTACCAAGGTCGGATCTTCAGCCTCTTCGTCAATCTTGAATGAATACTCTGTTTCGTCGAACACTTGATATCCTCTGATAGGACCGAACTTCCATTGCACTACTTCGTGGAAGTCCTTCATGTCTTTTGCGTAGAACTCATACTGCACTGCATACTTCGCGGTATCCTCTAACATCTTCACGAAAAGCGCTTTAATTTTGATCTCCTTTTCCCGTATGGCTACTTCGCCATTCTCCTCTGTTTCCTTCTCCATCAACGGTTCAAGTTCTTTTTTATTACCCATAATTTCACCTTGCTAATTCGTATATGAATATTGTTATTTTACCTTTTATAATTCAATTACTTTTATTAAAAATATGAGTTATCTCATGACTTTTATAGTTTCTAAAATAAAAGAAAAAAAAGTATTTAATTATTAAAATCCGAGTTCTTGCATCTTAGCTTTATTGCTTAATATCCTTTCTTGAGTCAGAGGGAAAAATTTCCAAATAACCAGAACTCCCAAGAGTAACACTAACGCTGGAATAACTCCCTGAAGAAGGCGGATACCTATAAGCACTGGAGTCATGTCAGAAACCACGGCGGCCATTGCGTCATAAGTAGGATATCCGGGAAGGAATCCTGTAACATTATGGACAACCGCAATAATTAACTCGTCAATAGATGCAACAAATCGACCAAGCAATGCAGAAATTCCGAAGAGAACTCCTTTTTGGTTTTTCCCCATCTTGACAATAACATCCTCGGTCACACTCGGACTGATAATAGTATATATATATGAGTTTAAGCCTCCTTGGGCGAGTCCGAGAATGAATGCCAAGATCATTAAATCAATAGCCCCCACAAAAAAACTCAATGCAAATAACGCAGCACATGATGCGAGACCCGCAACAATGAGTGCTTTCTTATTATTGTTGATTTTCTTGATATACCTGAGCCAAAAAGGAATGGATATCAAGGTACCTAGGAGATTTAAACCTAAAACAAGAAAATAGGTTAGGGTACCAGCCTGTAAAACATAAGTCGTTAGATACCACACATTTACTACTACAAGGGTTATTTGAATTCCAAGACAGGTGGCAAAGATAAAATACACCATATAAGTTCTCGATTTTAAAGCTTCTTTAAAGACTTTTAAAAATTTCATTCGCTTTACAGAGTTGGGTGAATAAAACCGATCAATCATTATTTTATCCTCACGGTTACCGTGAAGAGACAAAATACCAAAAAGAAGAGCTACAATGGCGACTACTCCTCCCATTAAAGAAAAATCGGCTAATTGAACCGCTACTGGTTGCGTGTTATCAATGAAAAGGGAAGGTAATAACATCCCGAGGAGTATAGCTAAGATGTCGATTGGTGCATAGTATTTTGTGAATCTTCGACGCTCGTACTCCGTTCGAAATTTTTCCATTTGAACTGCCTTGTAATTAATATTCACAATGGTGCCAAAGGTGTCGAGTAAAATTAATGTTAATAATAACCACCAAAAAGCAGGCCAAGGATTAGCAGGAGTAGCGATAGTTGGGGCTGAAAAGTGAAGGAAAACCGAAAAAGCCCAAGGGATGATGCCAATGACGATCCATGGAAATCGTCTTCCCCATTTTCTAGTAAATCTCAAATTCCGATCTATTAAAAAACCAAAAATAGGGTCGTTAACTCCGTTATATACTAGAAATATACTCATAGCGAGAAAGACTAGCCATGCATTTAATCCTAAAACAGTTTCATAATAGACAAGTGTAAATCCTTGAATCGATCCTATTAATGTAGCGCAGAGTAAACCAAAAGCGTTTGAAAGGAAGGTCAATCTTGAATGTCTTGTTCCATCAGATTCATTAAAAGTAATAGTTTCATTCATAATTTTTTAACACGATAAATTTAAAATTTTTTTATGTAAATGATAGTAATACACTATTGTATCTTATTGTATATAAATAACATTTCTTTTGGAATAAGAGAGACTTCTAAAATCTTTATACATAAAAAATAAATCTTAAAAAACGGGTAAAACCTAAATAAAGATTAATAGCTCTTTATTATAATTATATACTGGATTATCCCAGATGAAGTGAACAGTCTAATGGAAAATAAAACTACTATTAAAAAGATAAGAGACTTCTTAGAGCAAGAGCAGAATAGTGGGAAAACTTTATTTTCCTATCAATCACCCTTAAACCAGAGCAATCTGTTAACTAATTCCAAAATCGGAATAGGTTTAAATAAGTACAAAGAAATAATCCTTGAAGAGGAAACGGGTTTAGAGCTTGGTGGCATGAATAGAAAATCATTTTCAATAATATATCCAATTAGCGAATCTCAATTAATCGAACACAGAAAAATAACATTATTAGGAAGAGAAGTGAATAAGATAGGGGAGACAAATATAGATTTTGGGATGATGATATTAATTGGAATCAATAACGGTACGGATAAGGAAATAGATGCGTTAAGACATTTGAATTTCTTATCAAACGGTATTGAAGGGTTTTCAATTCGAACGATTCCTCGTAGATTTTGGTGTAGAATTAATAATTCAACTCTAAAGAAAGGTTTCTCTTTCGAATTCTTAGGAAATGCGATAATTTCTCTGTATCAACAAAAATTTAAAAGCTTAATTAAATCAATAGAAGTTATTTTCATTAATTCTTATCAAGACTCTATTGAGCAATTTATTGTGCATTCGTCAGATATCTATTCTAAGTTAAAGGAAAAATGGAAAAATAAAATAGACGAATGGAGAAAAAGGATTGATTGTGATTACGATTGGGGCTGTGAAATATGCCCTTATCGAGAAGAATGTTACAATATAAAACAAGTGTTAGTTACTCGAGAAGAGATTTAAATTACAAGAAATGAGTAGATGGAATCAAATAATGGAGCTAAAAAACCGCCCACTTATAATTGCTATCACCGGAAAAGGAGGTGTTGGTAAAACAATTATAACTACCCTTATTGCTAAAGCTATTTCTACATCCTATAAATTTAAATTGCTATTGATTGACGCAGATCCAACCCATCCACACCTCAGTAAAATGGTTAAATTAGTTCCGGAGGAAAGTCTCGAAAAGATAAGAGCTGATTTAATCGATACAACAATTAGTAAAAAGAAAGATATTCAATCGATAGCGGAGTCAATAGATTTTAATGTATATAATGCCATAAAAGAAAATAAAGATTTTAGCTTGTTTTCAATTGGTCAACCTGAAGGTCCTGGCTGTTTCTGTCCTTCTAATACGCTCTTGCGAAAGGTTATTGAATCTATTTCAAAGGATTTTGATGTTGTATTGATTGATTGTGAGGCAGGCCTCGAGCAAATTAATAGGATGGTCATAAAATCTGTTGATTACGTGATAATTGTAACTGACATTTCTCTTAGGAGCGTAGAAACGGCATATTCGATAAGTCAAAGTGCTAAAAAATTTACAAATTACCGTAAAATCGGTGTTATTATCAATAGAGTTAAAGGAGATATCGCTAAAATCACAGTTAAACTTAAAGATTACAAACTAACTGTAATAGCTTCGATTCCCGAGGACGAAATCTTAACAGAATTTGATTTGGAAGGTAAACCAATAATTGATATACCCGATAAATCAGCAAGTTATCAGGTAGTAAAAGATATTATTTATCGGATATTGGAATAATGGTAAATTCTTTTCAAATAAGTTCGGTTATAAGTTAACAAGGCAATATTCTACGAATTTTAACGGTTCTAAAGCACAACCACCCGAATCCAATCCGCCTAGTTGCACTAGTAATTCTTCATCAATCTCATTTCCTTGAAGCCATAAATCCTTTAAAACCATTAAAGATTCTAAGCCTCTTATAACTTTAATATAATTATTACCTAAGTCTAAAGTCTCTAAATTTTGGAGGGGTTCTAAACCTTTAATTGACGAAATAATATTACTAGATAAAAATAGTTTATTTAGTTTAGTTAACGGATATAGACCACTAATTTCAACTATAGAATTATCTTTCAAGTTGAGGACTTGCAAGTTTTTACATTTATCGAGGTTGGTGATTTTCTCAATTTTGTTTGCTGTTATCCACAGCGTGTCTAATTTGGTAAGATTGTCTAAACCTTTGATTTCCTGTATTTTATTATCGTTAAGATACATTTCACTTAAATTACTTAAATGTTCAAGTCCGTCTATCTCAGAAATTTGGTTTCCTGCTAAATTTAAAACTTTTAATTTTGTTAACTTTTCCAATCCTTGGATTTTTGTGAGCTGATTCCCTGCTAACCATATAACTTCTAAATTCTCCAAACTATCCAAGTTTTCGATGTGTTCTATGTTGTTCCAAGACAAATCTAATTTCTGAAGCGAGCTTAGAGAATCCAAACCTATTAAGTTAGTAATTTGATTAGCTCTTAGATACAATTCTTTTAAATTAGAAAGCTGATCAAGCCCCTCAATTTCGGAAATCTGGTTAGACGCTAAATGCAGAACTTTTAAATTTACTAAATTTCCTAACCCAGATATCTTGGATAGGTTATTACTTCCACAATTAAGAATTTCTAAATTTTGAAGCTCTTCTAAACCTTGTATTTCGATAATTTCGTTAGAACTCAGCTCTAAATGTTTGATATCAAGTTTGTTTAATCCTTTAATGTCAGAAATATTTTCAATTTCAAGAAGACCAAGGTCTAAAAATCCGTCTTTAACTTCGTATTTTTCGCCCTTGTATTCCACAGCTTCCATATATAACACTTGATATTATAATTCGGTATTAAAATAAAATGATATATCTGAGAATTATTATAAATTCTTTAAAATATATAGTTTTACCTTAAATTCCTTGCTTTTTTAAATATTAATAAAGCCAATTATCCACCTATATCTTATAAATTTAAGCTTTAAAACGAATCGAGTGCTATAATATGTGATTATAATGATATTTTGTCTTAATTGTAGAACAAAAGCTAGTGGCTCAAAAGAAGGCTACTATTATTGTCATGTATGTGAAAAATTTACTAAGTTCTTTACACTAAGATTTAAGTGATAGGAGCTTTGTATTATACTGAAATGAATTACTCTAAGAAGAATGAAACAAATATAACAAATTATAGATGTTTGTTGACAACCCCTGCCAGGGTTTTTAGAGTATCAATTCAAATTTTTTGATTAGATTTATGATTTCTCCACGTTATAAATAAGATTCAATATTTTCGTCCATATTCCTTATCTCATCAATTACTAAAGAAAACTCTTCAGGAGAAATCCCTTTTCTGTATATCAATCTGTTCGCTAAATTGTAGTATTTTTCGTAAATTTCTACAAAGGCAAAATTTTTTAATTTTGAACTGAAAGAGTACAGATTCGAGTAAACTTCTTTAAAATCACCTCCTATTAGATTCCTTTCTCCTAAAGTATTTGAGGTTACTTTTAACGATTCCTTGACTCGATTTAGATAAAATTTCATTTTTATCTTCTGGTCATTGATTTCAGTAGCTAAAATTTTTGCCTTGTTTTGGTATTCTAAAAAGAAGTGTTCATCTTCAAGCTTATCTGAGATTTTTAGTATTAATTTGCATAAGGAAAATTTTTTTAATACATTATGTTCTTTTAGAAGGTTATTAACAATAATTGTTCTCTCGTTTTCTAACTCTTTTCTTTCTTCTCTTAGTTGATCTGAAATCTTTCCTCTCTGATTCCATACAGATTTTAAAAATTCTATCTGCTTTTCAATTAATACATTAGGATCTAATATTTTTCGGTGGGAAAGTACGATATCATTAATTTCTTTATCAAATTTTTCGAAATCTTCCGATTTAACAGCCTCAACTGAGAACAACTCTTTATAATTTAAAATGATAGCTTTAAGTTTTGAACTTAACTTTTGAATTTCTTTTTTATCTTCTTCTTCAGCAATTAACACTAAGTCAATGTTGACTTCTCTAATCATAGTTATAAAAGCTATTAAAGCGCCTAATCCAATTGTGTTTAATTCCTCACTACCTACATGTGCCATTTTAGAAGTAAATGTTTTTAACGCAGCAAAAAAAGAACCAAATAGGTCCATGTTAGAATCAATATCTGCTTGAAACTTTTTCTCATAAAGTAATTCTCCGGATTCATTTTGATAAAGAAATAAAAAGTAAAGCATATGTTTATCCTCTAAAGTTAAGTAATCGTTTTTTTAAATTTTCTTAAAACTAGTCCTCTTTTATGTAAAAAATTCTTTTCTACTGTAATATAAATTTGGCTTGATAATATGATAATATACTATTTTTTTTTAAATATTAAGAAAAACATAAAATGTTTATTTTTTGTTTAGATAAAGCTTAATTAATTTCTATTTTATAATAAGAACATTTTAAAATTCTAATCCTCATTTGAATAATATGAATGCTGTAGCTTGCAAAGAATGTGGTTATTCGTTTGAAGATAAGGAACCTGGAAAGTATTATTGCCCTAATTGCTCCAAAGAAATGAAATTCATGAAGATTGAAGCTTTTTGCGGTGCGAAACCCGGAGAACTTTACGAGAAAGATTAATAAAAAAAAAAAAAAATAGATATTTTTAGATTACTTTTTCCTTTTTTTACTATCTCCTAATACCTTTCTGTTAATTTTATGTATTGTAAGTTTTAAGATCAAAATTATAAGCATAACTACTTTTTTATACTCTATGACTGAAGCTTTATACATGAACGACTCCTATTTAAAGAAGTGGGATGCAAAAGTTATTTCTGTGAAAGACGATAAATTCATTGTCCTTAATAAAACTGCTTTCTATCCTAAAGGAGGTGGTCAACCATGGGACGAGGGTTATTTAATCAAAAATGGTGAGAAATTCAAGGTAGTATATGTAGGCAAATTTTCTGGAGAAATTAGCCACGAAATAGAGAGACCCGGACTAAAAGAAGGAGATGAAATTTCGTGTGAAATCGATTGGGAGAGGCGATATACATATATGCGCTACCATACTGCCTGTCATCTTCTTTCAAATCTGCTATATCATAGAACGAACGCTAAAATCACGGGTAATCAGATTGAATTGGACAAAGCACGAATGGATTTCTCTATGGAAGATTATTCCCCAGAAAAATTGCGGTCGTATGTTGAAGAAGCTAATGAAATTATAAAGCAAGACCTTCCAATCACAATTGAGACGTTGTCTAGAGCCGCTGTTTTAGAAGAACCCGAGCTTGCAAGATTAGCAGTTGGCTTACCTAAAAACTTACAAGAATTCCGTATAGTTAAAATTGGAAACATCGATAAACAAGTAGACGGTGGAACCCATGTCAAGAATTTGAGTGAAATAGGCGAAATAGAAATGACTAAAACAGTAAATAAGGGAAAAAATAATAGGAGATTGTATTTCATACTCAAATAAAATAAAATTATTCTTTTTTATCCGATAATAACAAACTCTATACAATTATGAAAAATATCTGTAAGGATTGTGGAAAATGCTGTATTGAAACAGAGATGCTCTTATCTATTAATGATATTAATCGTATTAAAAATAATAACCCTGCACATTTAAAAATAGCCAACTTTGTGCGAAAAACCGAAGAAGGATTTAACCAATTGAAAAATGTTAAAGGATACTGTGTGTTCTTTGACAGCGTTGCTAAATTGTGTACAATTTATGATGTGAGGCCACAAGGGTGCCGTTTTTACCCGTTGATTTATGATTCGGATAAAAAAGAATGTATCTTTGATGAGGAATGTCCGAAACCCAAATCATTATATCCCGATAAAGAGATCGCTTTAAAAACATGTGAGGAGATTAAAAACTTTTTAGAGAAGCAAATTTTATTTGCTAAATTAGAATGATTATCTTGATGTAATCGCTACTTTTCTTGGAAGAATTAAAAGGTTCAGCTATATTTTCAAATTTAAATTATCTTTTTACCTTTTGTAGTATTATTAGAAATTACACATTAAATGTAAGTTTAAATAAAGGAGAATGAAATATGAAAGTTCTAGTTACTGGTGCGGCAGGATTCATAGGCTCCCATTTATCTGAAGCCCTATCTGAGATGGGGCATACTGTTATAGGAATTGATAATTTCAATCCATATTACCCCCCCGAATTGAAACATCTCAATGCAGAAGAGATTACAGCTAAAGGAGTGAAGATTTTTGAAGCTGATTTGGTAACTGATGATCTGTCTGATATAGTATCAGATGTTGAATTTGTGTATCATCTAGCAGCACAACCGGGATTATCCGCTAAAACCACTTACGAACAGTATGTTCGCAATAATTTAACTGCGACTTATAATTTACTGGAAGCTGTAAGAAATTTAACTAATTTGAAATGCTTTGTTAATGTTGCTACATCTTCCATCTATGGTAAATTTGCCTGCGATGCTGAAGATGTTGCACCCAAACCAACCTCATACTACGGCGTTACTAAACTGGCTGCTGAACAGTTAGTTTTAGCTTACCATCGAGAACAAGGGTTTCCTGCTTGTTCGCTGCGGATATTTTCAGTTCTTGGTCCCCGTGAGCGTCCCGAAAAATTATATACGAAGCTTATCCGTTCTATTCTTATGAATGAGCCTTTTCCACTATTTGAGGATAGTTTGAACCACTTACGTAGCTACACTCCTATTTCGGATATCATTGCTGGTTTTAAGCTGGTTTTTAATCAACCCAAGAAGGTTATTGGCGAAATATTTAATATTGGCTCCGACAAGGAAATTACCACTAAGGATGGCATCGCCATTGTCGAGAAAATTATGGGTAAGAAAGCACGTTTTGATATAAAACCCAAACGACCAGGAGATCAATTACATACACGGGCTAACATTAACAAAGTTCGGCAAATCTTGGGGTATGAACCACAAATTAGTCTGGAAGAAGTCCTTCGGACACAAATAACATGGTATAAAGAGAAAATTTTCTCTCAAGGGTTGCATAAATTGATCCAGTAGTGTTTTGAATCAATTATTATTTTAAATTAAATCGATTTTTAATTATGATTTATCAGAATCATAATAAAACTCTACACGTCTTTCTTCAAACAAATTATTATAATAGTTTAGATTTTTATCTCTCGCATGTTTAACATCTATTTCAACAAAATCAATATGTTGTTTATCTTTTGGGGCAGATGAGAGTACCTCACCATTATAAGAGGTAATTTGGCTTCCTCCCGTAAATGTAAAATTATCTTCTCCCCTTACTTCGTTTCCAATTCTATTAGACGTTACCGCAAAAACCCGATTTATCAAACAACGAGTTTCCATCGCTTTTTGGCAATATGGAAGAACTAAATTAGCGGGATGAGCAATAATTTCTGCTCCGAGAAGAGCAAGAGTTCGGAAAGTCTCCGGAAAGAACCAATCGAAACAAATCATGATTCCTACCTTTGTATTTTTTACTTCATATATTTTCAATGGTTTGTTTCCTGGAGAAAACCACAATTTTTCTTTGTAATAAAGGTGAAGTTTCCGATAAGTACCAAGAACTTCGCCTTTAGATACGATCATAGATGAATTAAAAATGTGATTCCCCTCTTTTTCTATGAATCCGCCTACAACCACAGCATCTGTTTTTTCGGCTAATCTCATTAAAAAATTGGTAGTTTCTCCTTTAGTATTTTCAGCCATAGATTCGGCTTCTTCCTTAGATACAAATGTGTATCCTGTTGCGAAGAGTTCGGGTAAAACAATCAAATCTGCTTTAGTATTACCCAACAAATTTTCAACTTGTTTAAAGTTTTGAGCTGTTTCACCAAAAATTGGAGAAGTTTGAATGTATCCAACTTTCATGTTTATTCTTTTTCTTCCGTTTCTTTTTCCTCTTTATCTTTTCTCTTAAGGGATCTCCGCTTCTTAAGTACTCTTGCGACGCGTTGATCATCGTATTTCTTTAATAATTTACCCATGTCTCCAATAGTTTTAGTAAATTTTTCAATTGGGATATCTTCAAAAAATCTATTTTTCTTAAACTTCTTTGCTGGACCACCGTTATATATCCATCCTTCTTCTAATTCCTGTCCTACCATCGTAGAAGACCAGGTATTTAAAATACAATTTTTTCCTATATGAGTACCCGGCATAATAATAACGTGTGCTCCAACTCGGACATTTTCTTCGATGACTGTTTTTCGAATAATTAAAAAATTCCCTATAATAACGGAAGACTGAACAATAGCACCTTGCCCAATAACGACATTTTTACCGAACTCTATAAACTCAGTATCTACCCAGCCTTCAAACAACGAGTTACTAAATTTAGTCTTCGTACCAAACACTTTAAAACAAATATTATCTAAGAAGGGAAATGGAAATTTATGTGCGAGCCAAGTGGGCCATTTTTTTATCGTGTTTCTAAGACTCCAATAACGGTAATCCCTATCTGATTTATCTCTAAGAAATACACCCTCTCTAGGTTTATGGAAAATTCTAGCGATCATTAACATGATTTTAGCGAAAAAGATTGCGGCAAATACAGTTGTAACATAGATGACCAACAAATAAAGGGGCAGGAACACGTAAAAATGGAGTGGACGAACCTCGTGCCATAACATCTGCCAGTACCACCAAATTTCCAATATAGCGGGAAGTAGACTAATCCAAATCAAAAAAATATATGCTATTAAGTACTTTTTCTTAACTAAGACCGTTGCACAAAATGGACCTATACGCATAGAATTAGGAACGCTCATTTCAATCACTATTCCTCTTTTTTTTAATTAAGTGCTTTTTATCTTCATCAATGTTAACTTCGTGCTCAGTTTCGACTTTTTCTTCTTCGTCAACATCAACCTTACGAATAATATCTCTCCGCATTTCCGCGTATTTATTTAGTTTTAACTTCCTTGCCGGTATACCAGTGTAGATCCATCCGTCTTCTAATTTTTGATTTAAGGTTGTTACAGATACCGCACCGAGCACTGTATCTTCACCAAAATGCGTACCAGGGGCGATAGTACACTGACCTCCTACAAGCGAATAATCATCAAATCTAACGGTTTTAATTATGAGATAATTACCTACTACCATTGAACTCATAATAACAGCGCCCTGGCCAATAGTAACATTTTTTCCAAAAGAAATAAATTCAGCATCACACCAAGCGTCGTTCAAATGGCTTGAAAAATCCATTTTTATTCCAAACCAACGAAATGCTATTACATCAATCCAGGGTAGCGGCCAATTTCTTATTAACCATAAAGCAATCTTCTTTATCTCAGTTCTAAGCCTCCAAAACTCAAAATCTGTAGCGCCCTTATCTGTTCGGAATATTCCCTCTTTAGGGAGGTGAATAAGGTTAATGAAAATAAGTAATAACTTACTAAAGAACAAGCAACTAAATATGAAAAGAAACGAAAAGAATAACAACAAAAGAGGTAAAAATAATAATTTGATGATCCAAGGTACTGTACTAACAGTGTAACCATACCATAGGGTTGCTACCACTAAACCGCTAAACCAAAAGATCGGAACATACACAACTAAAAATTTCAAACTTACTCTATTTATTGCGGAGCTTGTTGTAAAGTCTATAACGAAATCTGAATCATCTTCTGTTTCATCATTTGTCTCATCAGTTTCCTTAACAATCTTTTGCTCTTCTTTTTCTTCTTCTTCTGTCATTTTATTTCACATCTGTTTTTAATTTAGCTTTTCTTTTAACTTAACTTTTCTATATTTTTTATTTCTTCTTTATTTGACCTATTAAACTTCGCTTCTACTTGTCTAATTCTAAGTTCTTCTGCTCTATTCAAATCATCTTCACTAACTTTTAGGTATTTTATTACTTTCTTCCTGAAGATCCGCCTAAAAGGCATACCATAATAGAAGTTATTCCCCTTAGTTGTATTAAATTTTGTTGCTGCAGCCATCGGTAGTAAGTAAGTGTTATCTTTTAACTCGCACCCAGGAGCAATAGCATTAAAACCCCCGAGCGTAACATTTTCTCCTAATTTTACTTGAAAATAGATGATGTTACCAAAAATACCTTCAACTAGATGAGAAGCTAACGCCGAATTAATCCCAATGTAACAATTTCGACCTGTTTCAATATTTCGATCATTACTAACAGATTCTTCGAAAGTTGTGCCTTTATTAATAACACTAGCACCTACAAAATTAAAATAAAAGTTAGCTAACCACGGAAAAACTCCTTTCATGAAAGCATTCTTTCCGTATTTAATCATAAAACTTCGGTAATGGTAGTAATCTGCTGTTTTTGAACGTATATCACGAGGAATTATTCCATCTTTCGTCGGGCTTCTTTTCTCTGTAAATTTCCATGAAATTCGTGTAAATACTCCTAAGAGAAATAGGTGGGATAAATAGAAGACAACAACCACAAATGGAAGGGTTAAAAAAATAATCAAAGAATCAGGTCTAGTAAGGATAACAATAATACTATCTACTTCTAAAAAAAAAGGTTTTAAAATTAAGAAGAGATAAAACATTAGAATTATGACTGGTGCTAAATAAGAGCCTACATAAATGAAAAAGAAGAAAGCCATATATTTTTGATATTGGAATCGAACAATTTCCCGTTGAAATGCAGATCCAGAATCGCTTGTATCTTCAATCAAAATCTAATCCATTCCTCACTATTTTACAGATTTTTTTATTTTTATTTTTCTCTATTTTGTTTTTCTAATTTTTCTTTTTCTTGTCTAACTCTTAAATCTTCAGCTCGAGATAAATCTTCTTCGCTAATTTTTAAGTAATTCATTATTTTCTTCTTAAATATGCGACGTAATGGCATCCCGAAGTAGTAATTATCTCCCTTTGTTGTATTAAATTTGGTGGCCGCTGCCATAGGTAACAAGTAAGAATTTTCTTTTAGATCGCCCCCGGGTCCAATTTGATTGAATCCACCAAGGGTGACATTTTCTCCTAATACAATTTTAAAGTAAATAATATTTCCGAAAATTCCCTCTACTACATGGGTACACAGCGTAGAGTTTACGCCGATATAACAATTTTTACCAACGATTATGTTTCTATCGTTAAGTACCGATTCTTCAAATGTTGTGCCTTTATCAATAACACCAGCACCCACAATATTAAGAAACCAATTAACCAACCAAGGGAAAAATCCTTTCATAAAAGCGTTCTTTCCATATTTAATCATGAAACTTCTGTAGTGGTAAAAATCTGCTGTTTTCGAAGGTATATCACGAGGAATTATACCATCCTTAGTAGGACTCTTCTTTTCAGTATATCTCCATAAAATTCGTGTAAATACTCCTAAGAAAAATAGGTGGGATAAATAGAAAGCAATGACTACAAGTGGAATAGTTAAAAAAATAATTAAAGAATCAAGACTCGTAAGGATAACAATAAAGCTTCCTACTTCTAAGAACATGGGTTTTAAGATTAAGAAGAGGTAAAACATTAGAACTATGACAGGCGCTAAATAAGAACCAACATAGATTGTAAAGAAGAAAGCCATGTATTTATGATACTGGAAGTGAACCAATTCCCGCGGAATATCCGATCCAGAATCACTTATATCTTCAATCATAATCTAATACATTCCTCACTATTTTTTCGATTTTTTTTTTATTTTGCTTTATTTTGTTTTTCTAATTTTTCTTTTTCTTGTCTAACTCTTAATTCTTCAGCTCGTTCTAAATCTTCTTCGCTTACTTTCAAGTAATTCATTATTTTTTTCTTAAAAATGCGTCGGAATGGCATCCCGAAGTAATAATTATTCCCTTTAGTTTTATTATGTTTTGTCGCAGCCGCTATTGGTAAGAGATACGAGTTATCGCTTAACTCACATCCAGGGGCAATATTGTTAAATCCACCTAGTGTAACATTGTCGCCTAATTTGATTTCGAAAAAGACGATATTGCCAAATGTTCCTTCTACAAAGTGAGAAGATAAGGCAGAATTAACACCGATGTAGCAATTCCTTCCAACATTTATGTTTTTATCGGTAACTACTGATTCTTCTAATGTGGAGCCTTTATTAATAATCCCAGTTCCCACAAAATTAAAAAACCAATTTGCTAACCAAGGAAAAACTCCTTTCATAAATGAGTTTTTGCCGTATTTTAGCATAAAAGATCTTATATGATAATAATTAGCAGTTTTGGAACCGATATTTCGTGGAATTATGCCATCTTTCGTAGGACTTCTATACTCAGTGAATCTCCAGAAAATTCGAGATATTAAACCTACGACAAATAAGCGAGATAAATAACTAATAATAATGACTAAAGGTAAAGCCAAAAAAACCGTTAACGAATCAAGATTTGTAAATACCATAATAACGCTATCTACTAACAAAACATATGGAACAAATATAATAATTATGTAAGTCATAAAGATAATTCCAGAGACTACATACGATAAATAATAAATTACAAAGAAAATACTTAAGTACCAATGAAACTGGAGTTTAATTTTTTCTCTTGGAACTTCCGTATAGGAGTCATCGTCATCATCTAGCACTTTTATTCACCTTTCTTTTTTTATTACTTTCAGCTAGGCTTCTTAGTTAGGCTTACCAGATCAAATTTGAGGTAATTAATATATATAATGCTATCCTTCATTTCAGTGTTTTTCTTTTAAATATGCTAATTAATAAAAAGATTGGGTAAAAAAATCATAAATCTTTTCTATCAAAATTTATAAAATAACTTTTTTCCTTTAGAAATATTTGACAAAAAATGTTAAATATTATACTATCCTGAAATGGATAATTTTACAGTGGACTAACTATCAATTTTGTGGATTTTTACTCTTGAGAATTTCAATGTCTTTTTTGATATTTTTAGCATTCGGGGATTCACTTAATCCTAGTCCCGTTAAAATCTCTAATCCCTCTTCCAAATTTTTTAACGCCTTGAGATATTTTCCATTTGCGTAATGAATTATCCCGATGTTATTAAGACGAATAGCTTTTCCACTCAAATCTCCTAGTTGCTCGTCGATTTGCAGTGCCTGTTCGTACCACTTCAATGCTTCTGGATAATTTCCTTGTGTTCTATAAACCTCTCCGGTATTGTTAAGAACAGCAGCTTTCCCTCTCCAATCTCCTGATTGTTCTCCTATTTGTAGTGCCTCCTCGTACCGCTTCAATGCCTCTGGGTAGTTTCCTTGTGCTCTATAAATCTCTCCGATGTTGTTAAGGACAGTAGCTTTCATGCTCAAATCTCCTAATTGCTCGATGAGCTGTAGTGCCTCCTCGTACCGCTTCAATGCCTTTGGATAGTTTCTTTGAGCTCTATAAATCATCCCGATGTTGTTAAGACAACTACTTTTCCCGCTCAGATCACCTAGTTGCTCGGCTATTTGTAGTGCCTGCTCGAATCGCTTTAATGCCTCTGGAACGTTCCCTTGAGCAAAAAGAATTGATGCGATGTTGTTAATACAAGCAGCTTTCCCGCTCAAATCTCCTTTTTGCTCGGCTATTTGTAGTGCCTCTTCGTATTTATCTAACGTTTCTGGATAGTTATTCTGTTTAAAATGAATCATCCCAATACCATTCTTTTACTTAAATATTTATATTCTCGTTATCTCTTAAACTAATCTTAAGATATTCACTCATCTTTAATATTTTTCAGAAGAAAAATAGTAGAAGGGAGTATTCTGTGTTAATTAATAAAAAGATTGGTTAAAAAATCATAAATCGAGCATTCAATTTTTGTTTAAAAGCAATCCACTACTTATTATCATAACAATTTCGACATAATTACGACTAAATTAAAACTATGTCTTATACAAATAATACCATAGAAATTAATACGCACATTACTATTTGATACATGGATTCAGTAAATTAACCAATGACTCGAATTTAGTAGTTTAATCAATCGCTTAATATCTTCCAAACAATAATTTTAAATTAGTAAAAAACTTAAATTAAGAATTAGGTTAAGGCAATAAAAATTTAGATTTCGTTAGAAACACCGATAAAATTAACTAATTAACATAATCACAAATAGAGCGTAAGATAATGACCGATAATTCGTTTTCGTTAGGAGATTTGTATCCTAAGTATGTAATTAACTCTAAAGGTGAAAAAAAAGAGTTTGAAGTTTCTAGTATTGCGAAGGTTTTAAATAAGGAAACTGGGCTAGACATAAACATTGCAGAGAGAGTTACTGAGGAAGTCGTGCGTAAAATAATTGGGCTTGGTATGGATGAAATAACCACTAATTACATAAGGGAATTGGTTTGCGTAGAACTAACTCAAAGAGGGTTGAATAAATATCGTAATTTATTCGCTCGCGCTATTAATTTAGAAAGTATTTCTTTTACGTTAGACGAAGCTTTTATTAATGAATTCAAAGGGAAACAACCAGAATGGGGGCCATTAGGACACATTACCTATAAGAGAACATATGCCCGGTTTATTGAAAAAGAAGGAAGAAAAGAGGAATTTTGGGAAACTATTAGGAGAGTCGTAGAAGGTTGTTACTCGATACAAAAAGAACATTGTATGAAGTTAAGCCTGCCTTGGAGCGATTCAAAAGCTCAAAGATCGGCTCAAAAAATGTATGAAAAAATCTGGAATTTTAAGTTCTTACCTCCTGGAAGAGGACTTTGGATGATGGGTACTGAATTTATTGCTCGCCATGGATCAATGTCTCTTAACAATTGTGGCTTTGCCTCCACTGAAGACATTGATTTAAAATACTCAAAAGCATTCGAGTTTGTAATGGATGCTCTAATGCTTGGTGTGGGCGTTGGGTTCGATACTAAAGGTGCAGGAAAAATAGCAATCAAGAACCCTCAAGAAGGTACTACTGCTTTTGAGATTCCTGATAGTAGAGAAGGTTGGGTTGAAGCACTTCGAATAGTTTTAGAAGCATATTTCTTAGGGAAACAGCGTCCTGTTTTTGATTATAGTTTAATAAGATCTGCGGGCCAACCTATTAGAGGTTTTGGAGGAATTGCTAGCGGCCCCGCTCCATTAAAAGATATGTTAGAAAGCATTCAGAAAATTTTGGAAGCTGGAATAGGCAAAGATATAACTTCCCTCGATATTTTGGACATCATGAATTTAATTGGGAAATGTGTCGTAGCGGGAAATGTTAGACGTAGCGCTGAAATTGCTCTTGGAGAAGCTACAGATTTGGATTTCATAACTTCTAAACAAGACCAAGAAAAACTGTATTCTCATAGGTGGGCAAGTAATAATAGCGTTTTTGCTGTTAAAGGATTAGATTATTCATTTATTGCCGATCAAATTGCAGTTAATGGAGAACCTGGAATCTTTTGGCTGGATAACGCAAAAGCCTATTCTCGAATGGGGGATAAGCCTGACTATAAAGACAAGAAAGCTGCTGGCGTTAATCCTTGTGGGGAACAGACGCTAGAATCGTTCGAACTTTGCTGCCTTGTAGAAACTTTCCCCTCAAGACATGATTCATACGAGGAGTTTCAAGAAACTTTGAAGTCTGCCTATTTGTATTCTAAGTCCGTAACACTCGTTAACACTCATTGGCAAGAAACCAACGCAGTAATGCTTAAAAATAGACGAATGGGGGTTTCCCAAACAGGAATAATTGAAGCATTTGTTAAAAACGGTAGAAGAACTATATTAGAATGGTGTAGAAAAGGATATGACTATTTACAGTCTTTAGACGAGCAATATTCCGGTTGGCTATGCATTCCAAGAAGTATTAAAATAACAACTGTTAAACCAAGTGGAACAGTAAGCCTTCTTCCTGGTGTTCCTCCCGGAATTCACTATCCTCATTCAGAATATTATATTAGGAGGATACGCATTTCTAAGAATTCAGACTTGATAGACCCCATAAAAAAGGCAGGATATTTCGTTGAGGATGATTCTTATTCTCCCAATACCATTGTAGTTGAATTTCCTGTGCACGAACAATTTTTCGAACGCTCAAAAAATGATGTTTCAATTTGGGAGCAAGCAGAAAATGCTGCAGATTATCAGAGATATTGGTCTGACAATCAAGTGTCTATTACAATTACATTTCAGCCACACGAAGCAAATCAGATCAAACACGTTCTTGAATGCTTTGAAGATAAGTTAAAAAGCGTTTCATTTTTGCCAATTAAAGAACATGGTTATAAGCAAGCGCCTTACGAAGAAATAACCAAAGAAAAATATGTAGAAATGAGCTCAAAACTCACACCTGTCTTCTTAGATGATACAAAAGATCGAGCCATCGGGGAAAAATTCTGTGATAGTGAATCCTGTGAGCTGCCAACAGATTTCTTCAATAAATAATTCTTGATTTTTAATCTATAACTTGAAATCTATTCACAAATTCATTAAGTGCCTTAAAAGAACTGTAGTAGTTTTTTAAAAAAATTCTTTTAAATTCTCATAACCCTCTAATAAATCTTCTTTACTTATCTTAGATCTAATTCCTAAATCCATTATCAAATCCATGAATTCTGATAATGAGAGGTTTGCTAGATATGCTGCTTTTCCAATGGAATATTCTCCTTTTGCATAACCTTTTATTGCTAAATATACACTACCGTTATTAATTAAATTCCGTATAATATCTGATTGGTCTTCTTTTTTTTCTTCAGAATATCTTTTTATAGTTTCTTCTAAATTTTCATTAATTCTTACAGATATGACTTTACCCATTTTTCTATACCTCTGAATTTTCTATTCTATCTATAAACTCTGAAATTAAATCTTTCTTATACCATCCAAATTTGTGTAATTAAGTTTTTGTATACATCCTTTATTTATGACAATTAAAATTTCACTTAGGTTTT
>SOKP01000153.1 GCA_004375715.1 Promethearchaeota archaeon
TTAGTGGTGATGATGGAATGACATTCCATATAATGGCTCTAGGTGGTAAAGGTGTCGTAAGCGTAGCGTCAAATATCATACCTGCTAAGTTAGTGGATTTTACAAACACTATGCTTAATGGAGAATGGGAGAAAGCGAGGGAAATACAATTAGAACTTTTTGACATTTTCAAAATATTATTTGTAGAAACCAATCCCGGTCCCGTTAAGCTTTCCGCTGAATTGATGGGTATAATGAATAAAAGGATGAGATTACCTTTAACGCCACCTTTGGAAGAAAATCAAGAAAAAATTAAGACTGTATTAAGAAATTTAAACTTAATATAGATCACTTGAATAATTGAGGGATTGAGATGATAAAGTTATTAATATTAGGTCCTACCGGATCAATGGGGAAATTAATTTCTTCACTGGCGATTACAGATGGCGAAATAGAAGTTGTAGCTGCATGTGACTTAACCCAAATAGGTAAAGAATTAGGATCCTTGATAACAATAGATGTTCCTAATAAAATTATGATTAAAGATGTGAATAATCTTCAAGAAGTTATTAACAAAACCAAGCCAGAAGTGGTTGTTGATTTCACAGTTGCAAAAGCTACAGAAAAAAATTGCATGGTTTGTGCTGAAAACGGAATACGATGCGTAATTGGGACAACCGCAATGTCAAAAGATTTTTTAGATAAATTTGAAGAACTTGTAGGAAAGAATAAAGCTCCCGCGGTAATATCACCAAATATGGCAACCGGAGTAAATATCCTATTTAAGATCTCTGGAGTATTAGCAAGTTATTTAAAGGAGTGGGATATTGAAATAATTGAGGCACATCATCATAGAAAAATTGATGCTCCAAGTGGCACTGCTTTAAAAATTGGAGAAGCTATAAGTGAATCTATAGGTATTAATTTAGATGAAATAGCAAAATATGGAAGAGAGAAAGGACCTAATAAGCGGTTGGTTGGAGCTAAAAACGAAATAGGTATCCATTCAATTCGAGGCGGTGATATTGTTGGCGATCATACTGTTCTCTACGCTGGACCCGGTGAAAGAATTGAATTAAAACATCAAGCTCATAGTAGAGAATGTTTCGCTAATGGAGCAATAAAAGCAATCAAATTTATTGTAAAACAAAAAGGAAATCGTATCTATTCAATGAAAGATGTTTTAAATCTATAAAAATTATCATTGTAGCCTTATTAAAAAATTCACCCGAAACTATATCATCTAATTTAAGAGAATCAGAGAAAAAACTATATAAGTTGATTTGTGTATCACTACTTATTAAAAAATGGATATTTCTCTGTTAAAAATTTCTATTTTTTTAATAAAATTGTACTAGTGGTTTAATTATGGAAAAGAAAGGCATAATAGTAATATCGTTAGCTCTCATTATTGGTTTTTCTGCAGTTGGAATAACTATTTTTATATTTTATGAGGATTTAAAAGAAACTTCTGGCTACTATGAAATCTCTACGGAGGGAAAAACTATATCTGATGTTGAAATTGATAATCAAATTCAGAAGGGTAATATTAATTTCATGACTTTACCTCAAAACTCAAGTAATATTTTAGAAGCAGAATGGACAATCAATTATAAGGGTTTTAATGATCCTGAAAAATTTATTGTAATTACTTATGAAGAACAACAACCTATTTTAAAAATTTTAAGCACTCTCAATATGCCGGATGATGTTATAAATTTAGATCTCAACATATCCTTTAACCCAAATTATGTCAACTATAGCTTTAAAAGCGATAGTGGAAGTGGTAATATAAAATTCACTACGCATAAAATTAATTATAGTGCATTTGAAATTAGAACCAGTTCAGGAAATGTTGATGTTCAGTTAAATAAAAGCTCGATTTACAACGATTTTAAAGTATCAACGACTTCTGGAGATATAAATTTAATTCTAGATCACTCAATTTTCTCAAAAGATTTTATATGTACATCAGATTCAGGAGATCAATGGTTTGATATTTGGAATATTAGATTTATATCTTATTCAGATTTTAACGCTTCAGGCCTATCGGGACGAGTTAACGTAAAATGGGGAAATCATTTCAATAAATCTCATAACATAAATATAAACTTAAAATCTATTAACGATGTTTTCATAAAAATGTGGTCCCCTAGAGAAATTACAAGATTTGATATAAATTATGAAGCTATTAATGGAACAACGCAGTTTTCAGCGGTTACAGGTCAGTTTGAAGAAGTAGGTTTTAATCATTATAATTCCGTTAACATTAATAATTCAGGTATAGATTTTTGTAATATTAGTGCAATAACTACCTATGGGCATGTTCATGTATTTATGGTAGATTGCTTTAAATGGCAACGATTTTGTAGTCAGACTCAAGACTTCTTACCATATGATGTTCACACATCAGGAGAATATGTAATTCCTAAGGAAGATCATACTGGTACAACAATTGAATTTTACAATTTGAATTATATAGTTTTAAATAGCACTGAATTTTTGAATATTAGTTTTGTATTTATTCCCGTTTCTAGCGAAAATGCCATCCATTTAGTTTGGGATCTAACATATACGCACTCCATGGGAATTGGAGTTGGCTTAATTGAAGTATTAACCTCAAATAAAACAGAAGGGGATATTCTTAAATTCTATATTGATCTTGGATATGAGTTAGATCAAATAATACCAACATTCTCTAATTGCAATATTACCGCATTTATTAATCTAAATTATAATTTTTATAATTATACTACATAAATTGGTTATAGTCTCAATTACATCGTTATTTGTAAGAATATCTAAAAATTTCGTCTTAAATTTTATTAATAGCTTCGATAAATTTATCGAAAACAACTATCTTTATTGTTCAATTTTACTATTAATTTTTTAAAAAGAGATAAAATTATAAAAGATCAGGGCAGATCAGTCTTATCATCAACCTACTTAATGCAGATTTCATATTGCCAACTCTTCATTTAGAAGGTTTAAAGGGTATCCAGTCCTTAAAGCTTCCGTTTTTATAATTTTATCTCATAATAGAAGAAAGCAGTAAAAGTTTTATTCTTTTATATGAAAATTTACTATCTTTTTTTACTTTAAGTGATCTGGAATAGTTTGAAGTTTTAATAAATCATCAAGACTCTCTGCTTCTCTGATTTTAAAAGTTTTTCCATTATTGATTAAGATTTCAGAGGATCTGGGTCTTGAATTGTATGTACTGCTCATTGTAAACCCATATGCTCCTACATCGAGAATTGCAAGAATTTCCTTCTCTTCTAACCTATTTAATTCTCTATTCTTGCCTAATATATCACCCGACTCGCATATTGGTCCCGTGACGTCATAAGTTAATGTCGGTTCTTTACCTTTCTTATAACACGCTATAATATGATGATAGGAATCATATAACGTAGGTCTTAATAGTGTATTAAATCCAGCATCAACTCCCGCAAATAATTTATATCCATTGTTTTTGATCGTGTTTATTTGCGTTAAAAGTATGCTTGACTCTGCAGTTAAATACCGCCCGGGTTCAATTTTAAAAATAGGATTGCCAGTATCCTCAGAATTTATCAGTTTTTTAAAGGGTTTTATCACCACTTCTTTGTAAACATCAAGATCTAAAAGTTCCTCTAATGGGTGATAGGGAATACCCAGACCGCCACCAAAATCGATAAATTCAAATTTTATCTCGAGAGACTTAGCAACTTTTTTAATAATACTAATGTATTTCTCTACTGGTTTTTTGAAATCTTGAGCGTTCAGCACTCCTGAGCCAATATGTTGATGAATCCCAAACTTCTTAAAACCGATATCTTTTGCTTTGCTAAAGGCTTCTATAGCTTGTTCCTCTAGGATACCAAATTTAATCGTTCTTCCAGCTGTAATTGTATGAGCGTGGTGTCCAGCCCCAAACTCGGGGTTTATTCTAAAAGAAATTATAGATTTTTCCATTCCTAAGTCGTCATGAATTTTCGCCAATCTTTTTAATTGACTTACGCTGTCAAGATTTATTAGAACTTTATTTTCAACTGCGAATGTAAAATCTTCATCAGTAAACATGTTCCCAGTATATATTATCTTTTCAGGAGAAATTCCTGCTTTAAAACACGTATATATTTCGCCCATAGATGTACAATCAAAGAAAGCTCCTTCTGAATGAAATATTTTTAAAATAGATAAATTTGAGTTTGCTTTAACAGCATAATATATTCTATTATTCTCGTATTCTGAATTTAGTAGACCTTTTAAATTTCGATAGCGTTCTCGTATCGTGTTTTCGTTAATCACATAAATAGGCGTACCATATTCTTTAGAAATTTCTATTGTATTTTTCCCAGCAAAATAAAGCACATCGTCACGATACTCTAAAGTTTTCTTGTTGAGCCATTCCGAATAGTTCACTTTTTTTACCTCAAGTTTAGCATTACAATTAACATAATTAAAGTACTTTATATCAAATAGAATCAAAATTCAATTCTGTCAATAACTCCTTTAAACACTTTTACTGCGGGACCTTCCATAAATACTGTTTTACCGTTATAAGTAATTATCAAGTCACCCCCATCGTTATGTACGGTTACTGGAGTGTTTAGATTAAATAATCCTAAAATGGTTCCCGCTACCACCGCAGCACAAGTGCCCGTTCCGCAGGAATTCGTCACTCCTACACCTCTTTCAAACACTCTTAGAACAGCTTCTTCTTTGGATAGCACTTTTACAAATTCCACGTTAGTTTTTTTAGGAAAAATTTTATTAGATTCAATTGCAACCCCATACTTCTTTAAATTCTCATCGTTTATGACATTTTGGGTAAAAATAATCGCGTGAGGATTGCCCATTGACACCGCCGTGAATTTGAAAATTTTATCTAATACTACAATAGATTCGTTTACACAGCGATTAACAAGGCTATCCAAATTCACTGGAATATTATCACAATCCAAAATCGGAGGCCCCATATCAATAGTCACCGTTTTAACTTCATTATTCACAACTTTAAGTTTCGCAACCACGATACCTTTAAGTGTTTCAATTTCAATCTCTTCTTTCGGATAGATACCATTTTCAAAAATATATTTTGCAAAACACCGTACTCCATTTCCACACATTTCTGCTTGAGAGCCGTCGGGATTAAACATCTTAATCCTCACTTCAGTCGATTTTGGATGACAAACAAATAAAACTCCATCTGCTCCGATTGAGAAATGGTGTTTACATAATTTTATTGCTAAATCAGCTTTTTTATCATCTGGAATACCCCACTTAAGATTATTAATTAATATATAATCGTTGCCTAAGCCATGGTGCTTCTCAAAATCCAAGTTTTCTAATAAAATCTTACCCATTTTAGTGACACTTGCCAAAATTTCTATTTATTATATGTATTATATGTTCTTATAGATTAATTGTCTCCTTATTGAAAAAAATTACGATTTCAAATTTACAGAGAACATAAATTGGCTATAATATTAATTCCTATTTTCATTCTTGTAAGCAATTAAAAGGTTAAACCTAACATTTCAATAAAGCTTAAGTTAGGTTCAACATTATATCAAAATTAAAATTACTTGGTAAACTGAATTATGAAGCGCAAATATCTTACAGTTCCTATTCTCGCTCTAATGGCTCTCATTCCAATGGTAAGTATTTTTGGATTTGAGTATATTGACAACATAAACGATGGCATTTCCGTGTATTTTCTAGTAGATTTAGAAGATGGGGAGAATATTGAAATTAATGTAACCCATACCGAAGATGGGAACTTTACGCTTTTTCTATTCGATTCACGCCCTTCTCAAACTTATGTAAACGATGATAAAACTCTTAACCCAATCATTTTCCAGGTAGCCTTAAATTACAGCATAGATGACAACCCTTATATCAACTATACAGTATCACAATCAAAAATATATTACATAGAATTGATTTTAATTGACAATGGACCAGATACATTCTTCTTAACATCTAACATTGACGAGCTAACTAGATATTACCTCCCAATTGTACCAGGATATCAAATAGAACTTGTAATCGTCGCATTCGTGCTAACTACGGGTCTACTTCTCTTGTATAAAATGAAATCAATGAAAAAGATACAAAACTAGTCCTAATTAATTTTAAAATCATTTATTTGGAATTTCTTATCGTTTGACGGATTCCGAAGTGCATTATATTTAAGTGATAACTGATTTTGATAATTTATTCCTACTTTTCTTGTTCAAATCTAACAAAATCATCATTTTAGGCGATCCTTGATCAATCTCCATCACATAATTTTAAATTTAATTCACCAATAGCCTATTTATAGAATTTACATAAAGAAATTAAGTGAAGAAAAATGGCGTTCGATGAAATTAGTAAGAAGTTAGCTAAATTAATGAAAGAGGTTGAAGAAGTAGAACTACAAGATGTAGAACTTTTTGCTGAGTATTTAGAATTTCAAATGTTACCTGGAATTGTTCAATCTGCAGCACAAGCAGTTCTTCCTGGTATCGGAAAAGCAGAGTGGACACCAACAAAATTTTCTCTAGACTTGGATTTTCCGGGACAAATTGAAACTGTCGAATTCATTAGATCTAATGGTAAAAAAGCCGTTATTGGCGGAGAAAAGGTACCTCCGTTCTATAACTTCCTGGGTCTTGATAAAAGAAACCCTAACCCCCCTCTCGTTACGTATGATGTTTTCGATATGGGCTCTAAAATGATGTTACCAAAACCAATTAAGCAAGCATATGGAGAAGTCTTAGGAGATCCCGCAGAATGGGCTAAATTTGCTGTTGATAAGTTTGGCGCAGAAAGTATAACTTTTCACTCTCTAGAAATCGATCCTGCAATGGGTGACGCACCTGTTTCGCAAACTGTAAAATACTTAGAAGAAATCCTACAAGCTGTTGATGTCCCCGTCATTATTGGTTGTTCTGGAAATAAAGAAAAAGACGTGGAGATGTTTAAAGCCACTGCGGCTGCTACTGAAAGCGAAGTATTGATGCTCTCTGCTGCAGATAAGGCTACATGGGAGGAAGTTATACCATTAGCAGTGAAATACGACCACAATTGCTTGCTATGGACGAGTTTGGATTTAAACAACCAAATAAAAATGAACAAAGACGCTCTGGAGCTTGGATTACCCCGTAACCGGATTGTAATGGACCCTACATGCGCGACCTTAGGGTACGGCATGGAATACTCGTTTAGCATTTATCAAAGAATGCGTATCGCCGGTTTATTGGGAGAAACTGACCTAGCATACCCAATCAGTGGAGGAACGACCAATGCATGGGGTGCCCGTGAAGCCTGGATGAGCGAGAAGAAAGCACCTCAATGGGGCTTAAGAAAATACAGAGGTCCTATTTGGGAAATTATCAATGCTTTAAGTTTAACTATTGTAGGCTTAGATCTCGCAATGATGTTCCATCCTATAGCCGCAAAACACGTTAAGGATTTGACTAAACAGTTCTTTGCAGAAATTCCTAAACATTTAGAAGATAAAGGTTATTACGACTGGGTTTCAGCAAGAATTAAGAAATAAATTTCTACTTTTTTATCATTTTTTTAAATTAATTCACTGATTTCAAACCTCTTTTTGCTCTTAAAACAAAAAGAATTACCGCAATAGCAATAAAAACGATTCCCATTGAGAACGAGAAATAAAACATAAAGTATCCTAAAGGGGCTATATAAACATCAGTAAATAATGCTCCTATAACCAAAGAAAACGTGAGAATAAAAGCCCAAAATGTCATACAAAGCATTCCAACAACTAATGATATATGAGCGAATACTAGCATAACTTTTTTTGTCACACTTTTCACCTATATTTTAAGATCATTTTTTTTTAATTAATTCATTTAGAAACGCGATCTTTTAATTCTACACTATAGACTATGTCTTTATTCATGTCTAGCTTAATCAATGTTTTTTCTACGAGTGTTCTAATGCGGGGTTTAAAATATTCAAGAATCATCACACCAGGGAAAGCTGAGCCTGCTGCTATAAGAGGACTAATTATCTGTATTATAATCGCCATTTCGAATATACCTCTTTGTATTACAGGGGTTACCCAAAAAATAATCATTATAATTAAATTATACACAAACCCAATCCCGGCATATCCTTTAATTACTTTATATAATGGACTACTTGCTAAGTTAGCGGCTTCAAATTGAACTCCTTTAATTTTTTTAGTCGTTACAACACCAGAATCCATCATTACCCATATAGGAATAACGATAAGAGCACAAGGGATTACTACGATCCAGGCTAATTGCCACATTGTAGATACATCGGGTAGCGAATATGTAATTGATGGGTTTACACTTCTCATAAATTCGACAATAGTTTCTTGTCCTGATAATGTAAAGCAAATATTACCTACAAAAAATCCTAAAATGATAGATCTTATCCAAATTCTACGGTATAATAAAGATCCGCTTAATTTTTCCACATCTACAAGTCCTACTTTATTTTTTTTACTAAGTGTTTTAACATATCTCTTGATAAAAATTGGCGAGATAAAAAATATAGAAATTAATCCCGCAATTGTACCAAATACTCCTGACATTACTATCGTAAAAACCCATTCAACTTGGACATTTCCGGGAGTAATAAAAAAACCTTCTGGGTTTGGCAATGGGTCTGACATAAAAGAGAAAGCTACGATCGTAAGAATTATTAACAATACATAAAGGATTATGAAGAATAAATAGACCTTCCGCGTATTACCATTCATAGTTCATACATCTATTTTACATATTTAAAATTAATCTTTATTCGAGTTTATTAACTTTATTGAATGAAGTTGCTCTCCAAGAATATATACATAAGATTTAAATAATCTATTTAGTAATCTAGATTGGAATTTATAATGTATTTAGGGGGAAATTAGAATGAAAGCAGTAAATGTATATGAAATTATTATGACAATAGTCGGATTCACTGCCTTATTTGTTTTAGGCTATCTGATCCTCGTTATTGCAAGTCTGTTTTTTCTCTAGCCATGAATTTCGTTGATACTAGAATTCCTAGACATTTGTATTTACGGGCTCTTACTGCATTTCCATGTTTCTACCATTAATTGATATTTAAAGTAAATATCATCGTGAACTTTTCTTCTTGGATTCTTAGAATCACCCTTTGCTTTCAGCAGTTCTCCGACCAGTTCAAGCTTTCCTTCTCATTCAATTTTGTCCTTACTGTAAACTACAATTTGATGATCTTCATCTAAGTCAAAATATTCCATATATGGGTATTCTCTTACTGACAATACGAGATGTTGCCAGATTTCTTTAGCTATAGTTCCCTTAACCTTATTTCCAATATTTTTTTCAAAAGATGAATATTCGATGATTTCGACCATAATATAATATTATACAAATAGAACTAATATTTTTCAATTAATAATAATTCAAATTAAAAAGATAATAGAAATTAGTTCAATTAAACTATTAATTTCTTTCTTTTTTCATTTATCCTTTTGCTTTCTATCAATTTTTTCGATAAATTTCTTTATAGTCATCATGCTTACATTCTGTTCGCTGGCAATTTCTTGAATACTTTTTTTTAACTCATAGTGTTGTATTTCTAACCATTGTAAATCAGTATTGACATTATTTTCAGATTCTCTAAAGGGTAATCTATTGAACAATATTCTCGCAGTAATTAACATTATTCCACAAATCAACGGAAAAAATATTGGAACTTCAATAAAATATTTTATATAATCTGGGTCTAACACTGTAAAAAGCAATACAAATAGCCAAGCAATCCAAAAAAATTCGATAACAATTATAGCAATTCCTCTATTTAACCAACCCCTTGATATGTCATCTAATTTTGTATTATCCTTTCTTAAAATGAATTGTGATTTTAATAAGAATAGTATCTCAACTAACATGCCTATTGAAAGTAACTTGAAGGGAATATCAAGAATATTAATATACTCTAACGGGTTGTATGGAAAACCCCAAATCCAAGTAAATGGTCCAGAATAAGTCCTTATAAACGGAAATATAAAGGCAGTAATTAATAGAATCAATGCGATAACTGACAATACATTAATAATTTTAGTTTTCATCATTTTGATTAATAATCATAAATATGGATTTTTTACTAATAATTAAGAAAAATATCCTTTAATACTTATTGCACTTTCTCTATGGATGATCGATTATTTTGAAGTAGAATTTTGGTGTGAATATTTAGAGAATTTGGTTCTAAAAAAAGGAATTGTAAATACCACATAATTAATTATTAAAGAAAAAATAGGTTTTTTAGGCCTTCTCAATTTTTATGTAATAATCTTCCCCATTGATCTTAAACTCTAGTACAAAATTTCCATGTTTTTCGACATATCTCTTAACATTCTCCCCTGATTCTCCAAAATCACCGGTTACTTCAAGGATATCACCAGATTCCAATTCGTTTATCTTTTTTTTAGTTCTGGCTACTGGTAATGGGCACACTAATCCACTACAATTCAATGTGTAAGATTTACTAATAATTTATCACCCGCTTCACTTTTAACTGAATAATACATTATCGGCTTCTACACACATATTAACAAAGCCGTTCATTGTGGTTATTTCAATACCCTGAATTAGTTCTTCAGCTGCAACGCCTCTTGCTTTAATACATACACCACAAGCTTTAACAACTCCACCTTCTTCTATTACATCTTTAAGCCACTTTTCAAGGTTGTCATAAGATGAGGGATTCTGATTTTTTTTTCCTACAAACACTCCATCTTCTACTAAAAAGATATTTATTTTATGCCCTTCTAGTAACGATGTAAATGCGAACCTTAGCATTGTATAGGGTCTTTCGGAAGTATAGGCACCATCCCCAATTACGATTGTAAATGTTTTTATCTTATCGGTCATGTTGGGTCAAATTTTTTGCTAATTTAAAACATTAGGTTATATTATAGAAATTAAAAAGTATTTATTAATTTTTTCGTATTAATTTATTTATTATTTCGATAAATTATTTAATAATGTAAAGCCGTTACTTATTTGAACATGAGAATAATTTTTAACTTATCAGCAAAGAGAAGATAATAGGACGATGCAAATCGAATATCTAAGAAACTTTATAAAATTGGTGAACTATAAAAGCTTTTCAGAATTGGCACGCGACCTTCAAATTTCCCAGAGTACTATATCTCATCAAATTTCTCAATTGGAGAAGAATTTTGGAGTAACATTGATTAACAGGAGCACAAAAAAGTTCGAAATAACAGAAGCGGGAAAAATCTTATTAGAATATTCACAAAAGATTATTGATTTATTTGATTCGTGCATTATAGTTTTAGATGAGTATGGAAGCGTAAAATTTGAAGAAATCGTAATTTCGGCATCTACAACACCAGGCTCTCATATTTTACCAAGGTACATCGCGGAGTTCCGAGAGAAAAATCCCAATGTGATTTTCAAAATTAAAATTAATAATTCACTGAAATCGATAGAAAAAATAGTTAAAAACTTAGCAGATTTTGCTGGCATAGGCAGTTTTATAAATTACAATAAAGATGATTTTGATTTCATTAAAATTGGAGAAGACCAGCTTAAATTTATCTGTTCTCCTAATCATAAATTACTTGAAAATACAAAAAACTTAGTTAATTTCGCAGATATCGTTAAATTCCCTTTTGTTTGGCGAGAAAAAGGTTCAGGGATGAGGAATGCGTTTAAGCGCCAATTTCCAGATTATAAAAAACTAAAAATTAAACTCGAGATGAATGACAACGATTCTATTATTTCAGCAGTCAGCGAATCGAAATATATTAGCATAATGAGTGAAATGATGGCAATCAACGCTGAAAAGGCAGGTTTAATTAAAATTCTAGAAATTATTGGTTTTCCTCAGATTGTAAAAAGAGATTTATTCTTTATCAAATCAAAAAATAGAGAATTAAGCGAATTAAAGACTAGTTTTTGGGAATATATAAAAAAAAAAAAGAAAATTACTAGAGTTAGCTCTTCTATTTAATTAGCCCTGTATTATCGAAATTCAGAAAATAGCTAATCTTTTCTTTCAAAGGATATATACCCTCTTTAAATAATGTGATCAGAAAGATTACGATAAACACAATAGAACCTATCCCTGGAGCAAAATTTCCCATAAAGTCTACAGCAGTAGAAGTGGGATCCAAAGAAAATAGAGTATATATTAACGATCCGACTGCAATGATGACTGATAGGAAGGAGATCACGACTGCAACTTTTTTGCTAATATTTAGATGGAACGGCCCGATATCTAAGCGAAAGTGTTTAGGTTGGACTATTATCGATAAAACGCTGTGATTTATGATGTTCTCTTCAAATTCGATATAGACGTGCAAATACCTCCTTTCTCCCAATTTCTTATCTTTTTTAGTTCTGTCCTTTTTTCTAACTGGTAATACCGAGAATATCATAACGGGTGGATTGATAGCGTCTTTTTTAATTTCTACTTTACCGTGTAAGGGGTGAACTTCAAACCCTTCTCCTTCAACTTTCAAGTCTACTATGGGAGGTTCTTTCTTTGTAGTAACTATTTTAAAGGAAGTTTCAAAAACTGTTTTGCCTTCCTCGTCAACGATTTTGAGCTCCTTATGGGACAAGTACACGTAAAACAAATAGCTCGATTGTTCCATCATAACAGAATAATATTGAAGTCCCATATTTATATCGTAGGTTGTGGTTTGAGGTTCTTCCGATACAGCTTCGTCTCTTCGTAATAGGCTTTCTTCTTCGTCTTCTGTGGCCGTTAATTTAGCTGCTTCCCCATACCCCCCTACGGACTCTCTAGCTACTTTCGGAGGTCCACCACCTGGGGCTACAGATGGTCGTGCAGGAGGTGGAGGAGTAGACCTAAACGATTCACTTGGAGCATCGCCGAATTTACGATCTTCCTCCATAAACATGTCTTCATCAATAGACTCTTCATCCGCAAGATATTTCATCGCTTTAGATTCTTTTCTTTTCCCTTTTTTTTTAGCTTTCGGGGCATCCACCATGCGTTCTTTTTTCTCTTGGAAATCATAAGTTTTTCCCGATTTTTTGCGAGAATCTTTTTCTATCGCATTTTTAGACAGTGTCGTAGGTTCCTCTGAGATGATCACAATTTCTTTTTCTTTAGCTTTTTCCTTTTTGTCTTCTTTCTCTTTTTTAGAAATTAGATTAAGGTTTTTAAGTTTAGTCTTCTCTGAGATGGGTGTGAGGGTGACGAAGTCTACAAATGAAATATTCTCTCGATTTAATTGAGTATCACCAAATGATTTGTAAATATCATCTAAAACCTTACCTAACTTGGCATTCTTTTTATAATTTCCAATAAAGATAAAATCAAGAATATATACTGAAAGAATTTGAGTTTTTTTGTCATAAAATATTTTATTTGTTTCAATTTTAAGTTCATTAATTGCTTGTAAAGTTTCCATTTTTTTCCCTACACTATTCTTTGTTTTTTATTATTTTACGAATTTAAATCTCTTAAATAAGCCTTAAATTCTAAGATGTACTTTTTAATATCTTTTATTTTTTCTATTTTTAAATCTTTTCCTATAATTTTTTCAATTGCATCGTTCATCAATTGCAGATCTTTATAAGCCTTGAAATTATCGTAGGAGGTAGATTCGAACTTAGATTGCCAAGGCTTTAGTTTTGGTCTGGATTCTATTCCTCTTAACTCCCATCTAATTTCGTTTTTAAACGCTTTCGTTAGCGGCTTTATGCTAAATTCATCCCACTTTTGAATAATCCAAGGTGCATACTTATGAAGTTTGTCATAATCTAACTCCAAATCGTCTTTCCATTCAAACTGATGATCCCAATTTGCAATAGCGATTAAATTATTGTTTAATGTCTTTTCGATTGGGAAGAATCTCCAAGAATTTCTGTTGATCTTCTCGCTTTTAAAAGGAAATCCTTCTGCGTATTGAAAATAATACCCTATTACCTTAAACTCCTTAGTATTTGTTGTACTTAAACTCAGGTAGACCTCGATTTGAGCGATGTCTATTTTACTTTTAAAGAGTTCTTCTTGAAGTAATTTATATAGCACATTTTTTGCTTGGTTTGGATGGCATTTTCCAGAAAAAACGGGAAAATAAGTGAAACAGTAAAAAACATTAGTTCCATGAGTTTCTCCTTTGTAAACTTCTACCCAATTTTCCAAAGGCTTGATTAAAACGTGAGAACGCAGGTAAAAAAAAATTAAAACGATATCTACTATAACAGCGATAATAATGACTGCAATAAAAAGAACCAGGAACACTTCTGCTACTCTAAAGATTATTGATAAAGATACAAAAATGAACAAACCTCCAGTAAGAAAGAAAAAAGCTATTAAAGAATTCAACGCTTCATGTTCTTTGTCTTTCTTTGAGTATAGGAAACTTGGAGAGTTGTCAACAATTATTTTCTTGCTGAATTCATCAATGAAATCTTGAAAATTTACTTTTTTCCAATCTGAATCTGACATTTTATTCAGAAAAAAACTTCAATTTTATAGATTTAATTTAATCTCAATAAGGGGTACTTATTTTTATATTTTAGTAGGTAATTAAGGTCATGTTTTAACGGCTTTATCTTAAATTCAAGCAATAGGTAAATCAAAAAATCGAAGCTCTTTTGAAATTTTTAATTAATATATTTCATTAATTCTCTTGAACTATTTATGGTTGATTTTGAAGATTTTCTTAACTATATCAAATCTCAAGATTATTATTGCGGCCAAATATATCATATCGAGCATTTACCCGAATTAAAACCTCGGTTTGAAAATCTGGATAAACCTTTAAGAAGAAGGCTAGAAAGATGGTTAGACAATAAGGATATTCGATTGTGGAGACATCAAGCTGAAGCTATAAATTCTATCAGGCAAGGAAACAACACCGTAATCGTTACATCGACGGCTTCCGGAAAATCATTATGTTACAATTTACCCGTATTGGATACACTACTAAATGACGGAAAAACTACTGCTTTATATCTATTCCCGACTAAAGCACTAGCCCGAGACCAATTTTTTCAACTGAAAGAAATCCTAGCTGACACGAATATTAAACAAAATAGGATCGGAGTTTACGACGGCGACACTAACCCGAATGAAAAGAGATATATCTTAGCGAATGCTAATATAATAATAACTAATCCATACGGTTTACACTTCTATTTACCCTGGTTAAAACAAAAATGGCGTAGGGTATGCAGTAATTTAAAATACATTGTGCTGGATGAAATTCACATCTATCGGGGAATTTTCGGCTCCAATTTTGCTTTATTATTAAGACGATTGAAAAGAATCCTTGATCTATTTGATGTTAAACCAATTTGGATTTTATCAAGTGCTACTATAAGTAATGCTAAGGAATTCTGCGAAAAACTTATTGGCGAAGATTTTGTGGTTATAGATAAAGACGATTCTCCCTCTGGGGCTAAAAAGGTAATTTTATGGGATTTACCATACGACAAAGTTTCGGGAAAATATAGATCCGCTCACCAAGAAACAAAGAACTTGTTTATATCACACTTGAAGTATAAAAAAGGTATCCAAACTTTAACTTTTACCCTTTCGAGAAAAATGGCTGAACTTCAGGCCATTTGGACAAGAAAAGCTTTACCGACTTTAAAAAACAAAATTTATAGCTATAGAGCCGGTATTAGTAAGGCTAAAAGGAGAGAAATAGAAGAAAAGTTTAAGAGAAAAGAAATTCTAGGAATCAGCTCCACAAACGCTCTAGAACTAGGAATAGATATCGGTTCTTTAGATGCTACTATTAGCTCTGGCTTTCCAGGAACTATTGCTAGCTTTAAACAGCAGATAGGTCGTTCAGGGAGAGGTTCAGATTTATCTATTTCGACATTCGTCCCAATGCAAAACCCATTAGATTTATTTTACATTCATAATCATGAACAGCTATTTGGAAATATTCAAGAGGAAATTCTAATAACACTAAAAAACAAATATATTTTAAAAAATCATATGTGTTGCGCAGCTAAGGAGATACCAATAAGTAAAAATGAGTACAATAAGTTCGGTATAGAAGAAAAAAAGCTATTTGACGACTGTATCGAAGAATTAATCTCCGATTCTTTACTAATGATAAGGAATGAAAAGTATTATTGGAAGGGGGCATTTTTTCCAAACGAGAAGTATGGATTAAACGCGCTTTCTTCTAAGAGTTATAAAGTAATTCTTCGAGTAAATAACACCGAAAACCTCCTAACAGTGGAGGATCAAAGTTATGTTTTTCGAGATTTACATCCTGGAGCAGTTTATCTTTATGAGGCTGAAACTTATGTCGTGCAAGATTTAGACATAGATGAAAAAGTAGTTTATTTAATAAGATCTGATGTTGAATTTTATACCCAATCTCTTAAACACACGGACATATATCCACTTGAAATATTATTACAAGACAATACGGGACAGAAAAATCTAATTGAAAAGTTCTTTGGAAGAGTAAAAGTTGAGCATGAATATTATTCCTATAAAGTCATAGATACATTTTCTCAAGAAACTTTATCTCGTCATCCATTAGATAATATCCCTATTATTGAGTTTGAAACTCAAGCCGTTTGGTTTGGAATTCCGTTTGAATACCAAAAAGAGCTAGAATTGAATGGATTCGATCTAGGGGGCACCATTCACGCTGTTGAACACGCTATGATCGCAATGGCTCCCGCATTAGCTCAAATATCGAGATGGGATTTAGGTGGTGTCTCTATCAATTTCGACCCCGTTAAACAACAGCCCATTATTTATGTTTACGACGCATTTAGGGGTGGTATAGGTATCTCCGAACAATTATATCTTCATTTAATAGATTTACTCCATTTAGCTTTGAAATTAATCGAATCGTGTAGCTGTAAAACTGATAACGGGTGCCCAGCATGTGTGATGAGCCCGAAATGCGGCAATAATAACGATCCTTTGGATAAGGAGGGCGCCCTTTTTCTCTTAAGAAAACTTCTTAATATCGATCAAGAGATTACAAATTAATCATTTTATTCATTAGAGTGTATCTAATCCTAACTTTTTAAGCTTATTTTTGCTTGGTATTCCAGTATTTAAATCCCAATCGCGAAATCTATAAAAGAGTTTCCTAAGTTTAGCAAAATTGGGAGTTCTTCCCGCAGAACCACCGCTTTTAAAAGGTCTCGTTAAAATTTTGGGTAACCTATCATCTTTAGGCGTTAAGCCCATTTTAATATTAAATAGTCGTTTAATAGTTGCTATTCTTTCTCCGTATAACTTTACTTCTTCAAGACCAAATTTAATTCCTACTGCGTTTTGTATTAACTCGGCATTGTGAGACGGTAATGGATTACAGAAAGAACACATGATCATTGAACTATATAACGCTCTATAATCCATAATTAAAGAACATACTTCCGCCATTTCTTCGCTATCATTATATTTGTCAACATTTTTAATTCCAATTTCTTCTAACGGAACTCCAAGTAGTACGTAGTAGGCATCTAATAAGTTATGGGACGGACCCTTTAATCCAATGCCATATGCTAGTGCCATACCATAATTAGAACGAAGATCGTGATATGTAACTTCTAAACCATTAACCGTAGCAATTTCTTCTTGTGAAATATTAAATTTCTTAGCTAGAGCGTTAGATCCTTCTGCTAACACTTTGCCAATTCCTTCCTTGAACACAATTTTTTCTAATAATTCTTCAACAACTTTAATATTTCCCCATTCAGGTTTTAACCCGTTAATATCATCCGTTGTTATATTTCCCTGCTTGAAATGGTGTATCAAACAAGAAATGGTAGCTCCTGAACTTATCGTATCAATTCCGTAATCAAAACACTTTTTATTGATGTAAACAATCCATTCCAAGTTGTCGTTTAGAAGTAATGCTCCGTAAGATACAAGAGTTTCATATTCTGGACCTTCCATCTCGTCTGTTTTATACATCCCTTCTTTTATAGCAACCCTTCTGCCACAACCAATAACGCAAGAGTGGCAAAATCTATTTTTTACTAAAATCGTTTCAGCCATCGTTGCTCCAGATATTTTGCCAGCGTTCTCCCATTGAGGTTGAGAAAAATACTTAATTGGTAGTTCACCAGTCATATTATACATATCCATCGCACCAGACGTTCCTAATTCTCTTATCATCTGTGAGGCAAACGACGATTTTACATAATCCCTTGCCTTAATTATTGCCTTTCGTAATTCCTCTTGGTTTGTTACATCCAATTTAATTTTAGTTCCTTTAACAATTATTGCCTTTAGTTTTTTTGAACCAAGAATAGCTCCCATTCCAGTTCTCCCGGCAGCCCTTTCTTCGGAAATAATATTAGCATATTTTACGAGATTTTCACCTGCTTGACCGATACAGGCAACTTTAGCTTTTTCGTCACCAAAAAGTTCTTTTATTTTTTTAGTAGTATAAAATGTCCCTCTTCCCCATAAAAAATTAGCATCTTTGAGTTGAATCTTATCATCTTTAATTTCTAGATAAACTGGTTCATTTGATGCTCCAGATATTATAATCCCGTCATACCCCGCTTTTTTTACCTCCGCACCAAACCAACTCCCGCAATTCGATTCTCCCCAAATACCTGTGTAAGGTGATTTTGAACAGACGACCCATCTTCCGGTATTTGGTGCAAATGTTCCATTTAAAGGACCAGTCATTATCATAACAATATTTTCTGGAGACAATGGATTTGTGTCTACACTTAATTTATCGTACAAATAACGACAAGCGTAACCAGACCCACCCAAAAAGTGTTTTGCTATGTCCTCTACAATCGGATCAACCAAAATTTGTTTAGTAGTTAAATTTACATTTAATAATTGACCTCTAAAACCTCCTAAAATAATAACTCACCTCAAAGTAAATA
>SOKP01000183.1 GCA_004375715.1 Promethearchaeota archaeon
GGAGGGATAAAATTGGAACCTATTAAAGAAGAACCTATGACTTCGGTTGAAAGAGTCATGACAGCAATGGCCTTAAAAGAACCCGATAGAGTTCCCGTCTGGCCGTTAATAGATTATCTACCTGTTTCCTATTACGATGTTACAGCTCAGGAAATGATTGAGGATCCAGACAAATCACAGGAAGCTTACGAATGGATTTATCACAAGTTAGGGGGATACGACATAGCTATGGCTGGTGGTGGAATGTATATGATGCACGTAAATCCATTTCCTGATATTTTTTCAATGTTTTATCTTGACTGGAGATTACCTGGACGAATATTAGGAATAAACGAATTTTCTCAACTTGTTGAACAAAGTCTTGATGATCCCTTCATGAAAGTATCAGATTATGATAAAATTATTGATAAAGGTTTGTTATGGCTCGCTAATTTTAAAAGAGCCGGAATAAAAGATATGATGAAACTAAGTAAAATAGGAGCAAAAGTTGCCGAAAATACAGAAAAATGGTGGACTCATTTTCAAGTTCCTACATTCAGTGATGGAGGTGCTACTACTCCCTTCATATTATTTTCTGTATTTAGAGGCTCCACTAACTTTATGAAGGATATATATCGAATTCCTGATAAAATTAAAGAAGCAAGCGATTTTCTGATTGATAATTTAATTTTAATGGGAGAATATGGAATTTCGATGTCAGGTGGAAAAACTATTTTAGTTGGTGGAGTTAGGGCTAGTGCTGATTTCATATCAATAAAACATTTTGAAGAACTTTATTGGCCTTACTTTAAGAAAATGGTATCGAAATATGTGAAAGACGGTTTTATAGTTCAAATGCATATGGACACTAATTGGACAGATCGGTTACATTATTTCAAAGAATTACCAAAAGGTAAAATTTACATGCATATGGATGAAAGGACAGATATATTCAAAGCAAAAGAAATTCTAGGTGATCACATATGTATTCAAGGAAACCTAAAACCTTCCCTATTCAAGTTAGGAACACCCGCTATGATCGAAAAGCAAGTAAAAGAAATCATCGATAAATGTGCAGATGGAGGAGGTTTATTTGTAGGAGCCGAAATTCCTGACGACGCAAAACTCGAAAATGTAAAAGCAATGATCGATACCTGCAAGACCTACGGAGTGTATAGAAAATAAATAATTTAACTTTAATCCTTTTATTTTTATTTTTTTAATTCATTTTTACAATTTAAAAAATTGGGCTCCAAATGTTATATATTTGCTTAACCTAATTTTATATTATACATTAAATTCTGTACGATTCCTTTAATATTTGAAATAATGTAAAAAAATATATAGTCAAATTACCTTAAATAAGAAAAAGAATAACGAGAATAATTATGTCTGAATCAGATTTTAATTTTATTTTAAAAGGAAATGTAGAAGCGCTATATTGTAGTTTAAATAAACGGAAAGAATTCTACATTACTGTTCAAAATCTTACTGATAACTATATGCCACAAGTTAAAGTAAATTTAACTGGGCCACCAGAAGTTAAAATCTTAATAAAAAGAGAATTTTATGGCGGGATTGCAAAACGAAATAGCCGTAATCGGCTCTTTTCAATACTACCTAAAGAAAACGGTGTCTTTACTTTAACAGCAAACTTATTAACTAAAAGAGGACACAACATAACTCTTCCAGTTTCGGTTCAGGTAGGAACTGTTCAAACTATAACGAAACCTATCTCTTTAGCGTCAGTGACTCAAAGTGAAACACCAGCCGTGAAAGTGAATTGTCCATTTTGTGGAGATGAAATAGATAATGATGCCAAATTTTGTCCACATTGTGGTTCGAATATAGAAACAAAAACTCAGGATGTGCCGAAAGTTCAAGAGAATAAGAATTGTCAGAATTGCGGAACTGATTTACCAATAGAAGCCAAATTCTGTGCAAGTTGTGGCCAAAAAGTCGAGTAAGACGCACAAGTCTGGAAAAAAATTCATTTCATCTTTTTTATTTTAAATTATTCAAATTCTAAGTGAAGTTGGTGTTTTTCATTCAGATTCAAGGTTTCATCAAATAAAATTTCGATGATCGAATCATTGAGTATTTGCGTTACACTTACATCTTGAGAATACTCTTCTGAAATAATGGTAGATTTGCTAATTTTTACCTCTTTAAATTCGTTTTTTAGATCAATCTTTATCGAACTCAATTCCAATGTTCCATAGGAGATTGTTATGGAGCAAATAAACGTCTTTTGAGATATATTTTGAGATATTTTGCCCCAAGCTGAATTAGTAATAAAAAACGATTGAAAATCTCGCTGATTTATTTTAGGAGATACGGACAATTGATTTAACTTCGGAGAATACGATATCCCTGTTAAAGCATGGAGTAAAGTCCAAGAAGACATAGCCCTTACGTAATGATCACCGCATTCCACCTCGTTCCAAGGATTCCGATGAGTTCCATCATATCTATCCCTAACTGCTTTTATTATTCTCAATCCCGACTCAATTTCTCCTATGTAAAAACAGAGCGCAGCAACTTCGTATTCAATCCCCGTCCAAACTTCGTCCGTATATAATGTTGGGACTTCAGGTTTTCCTCCATCTGGCCAACTACAAGTTAGTAAACCTGAATCATAATTAGAAGCAAATTCTCTCGGGGTTTGTTTTAAACCATTAAGAGTTTCTTTATAATTATATTTGACAATAGATTTTATAGCCTGGTGGACATGTTCTTTAGGAAAAATGTATCCGAGACCTAAATGAAACGCCCACCATTGACCAATTAACTGATCTGATAAACATCCTATACCATATTGAAATTCATTTATTTCTGAGATGTCATACTTCTGAATGTAATATTCTCCATTCCAACATTCTTTATCGATGACTCCTCTCATAAAATTATATTTTTCTCTACAAATTTTTGCCCAATTTTTAATATCTAACTCTAAAGCGATCTGTTCGCAGACTAAGAACGCAACTAAATTAAGGGAACTAATAAATGTATTTAATCCGTAAATAGAACAGTCATATGTGTTAGGTTGAGCTTTCGTTATTAATCCGTCTGATTCATTTTCATATTCTCTAAAAATAAAATCCATTAATTTTTCAATGTATACCCATGATCTTTTTAAAAATTCACGATCGTTCGTTATTAGAAAATCTCTATAGATTTTTAGAATCATTCCAAACATTCCATCAATGGCTGGTGGAACATCTCCGATATCAGCAATTTCCCCAAATTGTGGTAAATATAATGGAATGACGGTCCGATGTGGTAAATAACCCAATTTGTGCTGCATTTTGAATTCTGTTTCTCTCATCGTTCTCTCAAGAGAAGGGAATAAATGGGCTAAACTAAATTCATAATTCCAGACATGCGTACAATTTAGGGGACAACAACCTCCTGAACTTTTACCCGTAGAAGCCCCATGACATCCTTCAAATCCATGAAATGTGCCATCTCTGATCCAAAAACAAGTTGGTGTTCGAATTGTCGAAAGAGTAGCTGAAATAGATGTTAAAACCTCATGAGGTAGTGAACTGGAAAAAAAATCATTATGGAACTTGTTTGTATAATTCAATAACATTTCCCAATTTTTCTGAACATATTTTAGGGTCTCGAACGAATTTTTAAACCACTCGTTATATCTATTACCCATCCAATATTCTGTTTTATCGTCATCTATTAAAGCTTTATTTATGTGCCAATCAACTTTTCGATTTGGAAAGTTCCATGTAAGGCAGAAATTGATCACCTTCTCTTCACCAGGGTTTAAAACTTTCTTTGTCGCAAGGCTTCCAGTCCATGTTTTTTCATATTCACTTATATCACTATGTTCATCTTCAAGTAATATACCTTTATCCGAAAAAATCGACCAAAAATTATCCATGTTTTCCCATTGAGACGATACCATCGCATCGTGTTGATCAATTGCAAATGTTAAGTTACCGTAACGCTTATCGTTCTTTAAAAGAGTCTTCGATCTCATATAAATTGCCTTCCATGAATTAAGGTTCTTTTGTTCGTTGTAATTACCACCAAATAGCGGACTAGATTCATTTCTAATCGTTTTTTTGCCGTCCCAACCCAAAAAATTCATGAAGTTTCCTAAGACGATCGCTTCTATTTGTACGTTAGAAATATTCTTAATATGAATTTGGAATATAATTACAGGAATTCCCGAATTTTTGGAGTCTAGTGGGATAAAGGGGTTAAATGCAATTAAACTAGTCTCAATTGGTAATGATTTATCTTCAAATTCTAAGAACGATATGGGATATTCTCCTGAGAAAATTATGTTCTCTACTTGTGGTAATTTATTAAAGAACTCTTTCATAGTATTAGTGATTAAGTGATCACTAACAGATTTAGCTGGTATAAAATCAATACTCTCATGAGGTTTAGTGCATATGAGCGCTCGCGAAATTGGTTTTTCCTTCGAATTGTTCAATGTTCGAGTTCTTACGGCAAAAAAGCTATTAGGTACGAAAGCCTTATGTGTTACCGTGTTAGTAATTTGCCATTGTTTTAAAAGTCCGTCTCCTCCAAGTGCAATTGTGCCTGTACCTACACCTCCCAAAGGCATAGCCGAACATCTTAGTTTTTCGCCGGTTAGAGAGAGAATACCTTTAGCTTTCATAATACTTCTGTCATCCTAAATTTAATTTTATGTAAGATAATTCCTATATTAAAGTTTCGAATGAAGACTTTAATAAAATCTTAGTTACGTTCTCGTTTTATTAGAGGCAGATGTAATTGTTAAAAAGAAGATTGATAACAAAATTTTATATTTTTTAAGCGAGAAGTCAAGCATAGTAGACTTCATAATCTTTGATTAATAATTACTTTAAATTTGATGCAAAACAATTTAAATTCAATTATAATCTTAATACTCAAAAGAAATTCAAATAAAGGAGAGTATAAAATTTGACAGTCAAAACGCTTATAATTGGACATGGAGCAAGAGAGCACGTAATAGGAGAGACTTTAGTAAGGGATGGAGCAACTTTATACGCGTTCATGAGTTCTAAAAACGCGGGTTTAGAAGATTTAAGCCAGGGAAGGATAAAAATTCACTCCGAAACAGATTTTAGGGAAATCATTGAATTTTCTAAGGAAAATAGCATAGATTTCGCCGTAATTGGCCCAGAAGCGCCTCTCGTAGTTGGTATTGTTGATTCTTTGGAAAGAAGCGGAATTCCTTGTATTGGTCCTAGAATTGAGGCCGCTCAATTAGAAGGTTCGAAAATATTTAC
>SOKP01000148.1 GCA_004375715.1 Promethearchaeota archaeon
AATCGAATTTCTGATGTAACTCTTTTATAAAATCGTCTATTTCCTTTAAGTCTTTAACATTGTTATCATAAGCTACCTTCCCGCATTCCTCTTCTAGGTCAAAATACGACTTAATACGACCTTTCTCCATAATAGCTAGCATTGATTTTAAGAATATTGAGAATTTTGGTTGATATTTACTAATTTCTTTTGCAAATGCGATGGTATCTGCTTCCAAAGTATCAAGTGGAAAAATTCTTGTAGGGAAGTTAATATTTTTTAGTTCTGTTACTCCTATTTTATCAGTAGTATAAAGCAAATTTTTTGCATAGTTGAAACCAAACGCCATTAAAGGCAATAATGTTGCTCCCGTCTGTGGAAATGCTGAAATTGCAAGTTCTGGTAACCTTAAATATAATTCTTCTATTGGCCTGTCTGCAAACACTTTCAAATCAGAAGCTAATATCAACATTACTCCAAAACCAATAGCAATGCCTTGAATTTGCGTAATTATCGGTTTCTTCATAAGAAGCATTGTTTCATTAACCTTTCTCCCCCACTGTTGAATAATAGCGACATTTAATGGATCACCCTGAATTTCTTTTAAATCGTAACCCGCAGAAAAGAATCTTTGCCCAGTACTTTTTATCAAAATACATCTAACTTTTTCATCGTCATCTGCTTTAATCAACTTCGCGTGAAGAGATTTTAACATCTCACCGTTAAATGAATGCGCTTTATCTGGTCTGTTAATTGTGATTATTGCGATACGTCCTCTCAATTCATACAAAATTAAATCTTGATTGCTCATACGATTAGTAAATTGAAATTTTATTTAAAAGATACCTTTAAGGAGCTAATTAATTCTTCACCAAAACAATACCTTGATAAAGCAAAAAATAATGCTCAAATCGTTATAACATTAATTAACAAACGAATCTAATATTAAATATATTTAAAACCAAAATAAACAAAAAATAAATATGTGTGAAAAACATGAAGAAAGTTGCAATAATCGGAATAGGAATTACTCCTTTTAGGGCGCGCTATTTAGATAAAACATATTTCGAGCTCGCTTACGATGGGACTAAATTTCCATCGACTACATGATTAATGATTAAAGGTGATTGTATGAGGAGAAAAGATTTAAGAAGATTAGTATATTTTGTAATACTTATTTATATTATTGCTACAATTTTTGGATTCTTCATTATATTAAATTTTAATGATGAAGATTTCACATTCAGATTATTCTTTACTTTAATCCCTTTCATCTTAGCAATACCCGCAGCTTATCTGTCATGGGGATTTCAAAGAAGAATGAGTTATATAAGAGCTTTAAGAAGTATTTATATAGAAATTGTCAAAACAATTTCAAATTCTATTGAATATACATTTTTTGAGAAGCCGCAAGAAGATAAATTCTATAAGGTTCTAATATCACTTGAGTCTTCTATAGATCATCTTCGTATGATTTTTAAAAATAAAAAAGTAAAATTTTATAAATTTAAATGTGAAAATTGTCAAAAAGAAATATATTCCAAAACATCTTATAAAGAAATTGAATGTGAAATATGTGAAAAGAAGTATATTATTAAAGAGATTAAAAAGATAGAAAAAGTCAATTTATTCATCTACCCAATTGAAAGTATAAAAGAGATATATAAGGAATTTGATCGCATTAGGGTAGATAAAATATTTAATGAACGAGAAATTGTAAGGAAAAAGCTTGTTACTTTATGGAAAAGAGTAAGAGCTACTATTTTGGAGGAATTTGATCGTGTTATTCCAACTAAAATTGAAACTCTAGCCCTTACGGAGAAAGATATTGCTTTTATAAAGAAATAATATAAAAATTGAATATTAGAATTTTAATAAAAAATCTTGCTTGAATATTAATTATTATGGCTAAAATGTCTATTTTTCCAAACACACCTACTGTTGGTGGTGGAAATATTCAAAAAAATCAATTAGATAAAATAAAAAATTGTTTTGAAAAGATAGGTCAGAAAATTTATGAAAAAATATTAGAAAATCATTTGAATTTTAGAATATTTCAAATTTTCAAACCTTCTAATTTTTTCATTTATATGGATGATGTAAAATTAGTACTAATTAAAAATTTTGATAATGTTTCTGCATCTATGCCACGTTTTAATTATGAAGACTGGACTGGAAAAGGAGATATTCCCATTCGTGAAGCATACTCCCTTCTAAATAGAGAATTAGGGTATGAAAGCTTTTATTCAATTTCAATGTCACGAAATTATCTAGATCTTCCTATTGAGGAATTAGAAAAATTGATAGAAGAAGATGCTGAGATTCTTTTTATAAAAGAATATAAAAGCATTATGCAAAAACATCAACCACCTATACTTTCTCGACAAGAACTTATATTTTTTTTTGAGAATGCAAATGAAGATGATTTTACTCAATTCTTTTTAGTACCCTTATTTCGAAAATTAGGATTTGAAAAAGTTATTGCAAAAGGTCATGAAGAAAAAATCTTAGAGTTTGGGCAAGATATTAAATTGATGAAATTACGTTTACCTACAGGTCATTATCTTTATTTTGTATCCCAAGTTAAGATTGGAACAATTGGAGCATCAGCAAAACAACCGACTCAAGAAATTGAAAGTATTTTAACAGAAATCCGCCCAGCATTTCATAAAAGTATTTTTGATCCAGATATTGGAAAAAGTATGAAACCTGATCATGTATTCTTGATTACATCAGGAAGGATTGGAGAACAAGCAAAACTTTATTTATATGAACAATTAGAATCCCAGGATAGAAAAATCAAAATATTGGAAAGAGAACAATTAATAGACTTATATTTTAATCATGGATTACCAGAATCAGAGCAGAATAAAATAAAATATTTTAAAAAAACTAGAAGAGAATAACAAACCTTAGGTTTTTAGAGTGGTTTAATAATAATTTCCGTAAGTTTTTTTTTTATATTTACATTTTTTAATTTTTTTTAAACATACCTGAAAAAATCCGAATAAATATATGTAGAATTTATTAGAAAGTTTTTTCATTGAAAAGCATATATCTTTTAGCGTTATTCATCCTCCAAAGTTCGTAATATCTTGATTATTCACATCAAAAATTAATTATGATTTTCTTTTGAAAATCACTTAACTGTTATTTATTAAAAGATTCAAATGAAATTATTTATATGAAATAATATATTTTCTTAAATAAAAAAATCCAAACTTTGTTTCTAATAAAAGATGTACAAATTCAAATTAGATTTTAATAAACTCTATGAAAAGTTTCAGATTAAATTTCGTAGATATTCCCAAACTTTATACTTAATCCGTTTAATTTTTACGATTATTCTTGTAGTGTGTATATTTTCCTCCCTTTTTTTTAGTATATCTTTCGGAGTCGAAATTCCTCGATTAAATAATATAGTTACAATAAAGCAAGGAGAAATTAATGAAATTAAAATTTATAGAGAAAATATTAAAGATATTGATGATAAATACTCTAATTTAATTATAGACATATTAGAAAAAGATTATGAAATATACCATTCTACTGAAAATATGAATATGAGTGAATATGAAGCAATAAATTTAATGAAAAATTATGGTCATATTGCTTTTCAGTTATTTAAAGATTTTGTTATGGCGAGCGATTCCAAATACTTTATCTATGTAGATTATGACATATTACATGAATTTCAAAATAAATTTCTAGAACTTTGGTGGTCAGAACAACAGATATCCGAGAGAACATGGAAAATAATTTTTTTTGAAATTCTAATTTCTGAGAATGACAATATTACCGAATACCTATATAAGAGAACACCATGGGGAGAATTTAATCTGAATAATTATCAAGAAAATGAATCACAATTTGGCACATCAAACTTGTTAAACTTAATTAATGAAACAAGAGCATCAAATATCTTTTGGTATAATAAAACGTGGGAAATCCTTTATAATTATTCTCAATACGGGATTATAAATATTAATGTAGATATCCCGTTGTATGATAGAATAGTTCAAATCTATTATGAAAATCCTATCTTAGAGATGCAAAATAAGATAATGAATTATAATATCAACCTTGCAGTTTCCTCTTCCTCAGTAATTTTCCTCACATTTCTATTAGATATTCTAAAGAGGAAAGTTACCTCAAAAAAAATAAAAGAAGAAGGAAAAAAATCAGATGTGTTAAAAAAAATAGAAAAAAGTTAGATTATTAGTGAAGTTATTCTCTTATAAATTGAGATGATCAAGAAGAATTAACTGTTTTGCTGTGTCTTGTAATCCAGTTAACAAATTTTTTGAAAAATTGACTAGTTTTAAATTAGATGATGATAAAACATCGTTAGGAAATACTTCTATTCTATTATCAGATAAATTTAAGATCTCCATATCTTCTAAGTTCTTTAAATCCGGAGTTGTTTGTTTAATATTATTTCCAAGGAGTTTGAATTCCTTTAGAATACATTAAAATTGAAATAAATATCTGTATTTCGTTATTTAAAATATTATGAGTGTAGTCATCAAGTTCTAAATTATTTAAGTCTTTAACTTCTAAAGAAATAGCTCTACCATCATTATCGAGGTGTAATTGACATGGTTGTTGATTATATCTCCAATATTCTATTCTAAATTTTCCTTAGATTTTTCTATTCTCAATATGATAATTTTTTTAATATTTTCTATTCGTTCCATATCCCGGGGCGTTTTCTCATCTAAATCTGACATACTCAATCCTCGAAGATAATACCTGTACTGAATTTATTTTATCCTTACTAAATAGTAAAAATGAATGATAATTTATGATATAGTCTTTTTACTTCTCCTTAAATCTATGAAAAAATGAATTTTTTGAATTTCTAGGAATAGAAACTCTCTAAAATACTAAAAATTCAAGGATAAATTTCTGAATTTAATTTATAAAGATGAATTCAAGTTGATTATTAATCTATTAGTCACCAAGTATATATATTGAGTTTCTGATTATTTCTAACAGGGATTTAAATAATTAAATATAGATTCCGAAATTATGAATAACTATAAAGACAAAATAGATGTATTTCTGGAATATTATGTAGAATTACCATTTAACTTGGCTCTACCGACTGGTTATTATGCTCTGAATATACCAAGACAATTAAGACTACACCGAGATATGTACTTTCTACAGAAAGGAAATGAAATCGAGAATGTAGCTACATTGATTAGACAAATTGTACCTTCAGAAAGATTATTTGATGATAGAGGTTTAGTTGATACTATTTTTTCCGAATTTAATTATATAAGAAAAATGAAAACCGTAATATTCACCCATTATAAAGTTCAGTTAAAATTAACCGTTAAAAAAGAAGAATTTGAAGATAAATTTATGAATGGTCGGATAAAGCATAATGATTTAAAAATTCCATCAGAACTCACTGAAGCTTATTACAAGAGATTTAGAAGAGAGATAAATGAATATTTGTCTTATTACAAGAGCTACTTTACAATAAATGATAAAAATCATCTATTACAACATGAAATTAATCCCCTTTCATCATATGAATTCAGTAAGTGCACTACTGGAATTCTTTTAGTTTATAATAATCAAGGGATTGAATTACATCCTATTATTGAGGATTATGGTAATTATTATGGAATACCTGAATTCACATTCCCCCATCAATCAAATAAAAAGAAATTTTCTGAATTTGAGAAATTGATCACTCAGAGAAAGAACATTCCCCTATCACCATATCAAAAAATGTTTGATTTGGCTAAAGAATACTATCGGACAAAGAAAAAAGATATGATTTCACTCGTTATAATTAATGCAATAACTGCCTTTGAATCAATGCTAAATATTCTAGAATTAATTGATCCTATCTTTAAAAAACTTAAAATTGAAAGAGAGAATGAATTATATGGAAAACATAAAAAAAAAATTCAAATCTTAAATTTCTATCTAAATTTCTATCGAAGAAAAAAGGATAAATACCGTCCTAATACTATTATCAGGATAACTAGAATTCTGTTAAGTAAGTTAATTATAAAAAATCATCCATTATTGGATAATCTCTCTCAAGGATTTCTCATTTTAAAATACCTAAATTTTACTAGGTTAATTAGAAATCAGATAATTCATGAAGGTGATATTGACTTTGAAAAAGAAAAAAATATTATTCATTTTAAATCTTTCAACAACAAAATAGAAATAGATTACGATAATCTTTGGAATAATATTTTAAAATCGTATAATGCCTTAAATTCATATATATTAAGTATAAAATATCCACAAATAGATTGGAACATTGAATCAAATTATTTGAAAACCCATATTGCAACTTCTGTCGCCCCATCTAAAAAAGGAATGGTTCTGGTTATCCCAAACATTGATTGGAGGGAGATTTATTCATATAAATCTGATATACCCGAATTTACAATTCCTCCGGAAAAATTTCCTGTAGGATTAAAAACAAATGATGGAAAAATAATAAATTTAAATTTAGATTTTGAAAGAGGAAAATACGAAGTTGTAGATCAAAAAATTACTAAAAATGGAGAGCCAGAAGTTCCTTTTAGGGTTTTTCCTGTTGATATAACTTATGATCAATTTAAAGAAAAGCATGAGAGTAAAAACCTCAATGTATTTATCTCTGCTAAAAACATGTTTTTTAATTTCCGGAATTGTCCTAATTGTGATTTTATTTTAGCTATTCATCGACATATTGAATATAAAAGTAAAAGATGCCCTAAATGTAAGGAAGAATTTAATTTAAATCAATTTATTAAAGATTACTATCTTGGTCAATATGAAGATGCTAAAGAAAAAGCTGAATATAACAAAGCATTGAAATTCCTTAATATTGTTATTGAAAAAGATCAAAATGATGTTAATATATGGGATAATAGATCCTATATTTTGATTAAACTTGGCAATTATAATCTAGCTATAGAAAGTTGTGATAAAGCTTTAGAATTAGATTCCAATTTTTATAACGCATATTACAATAAATCTTGTGCATTTTCATTGAAAAATAATGCGGTGAAAGCTATAAATTATCTTCAAAGGGCAATTAATGGTGATATTAAATATAAAGAAATTGCAAGAACTGATTCTGATTTTGAAAATATTCGTAATATGAAAGAATTTAAAGAATTATTAAAAAATTAAATATCGATAACCTTGGGATAGATATTTTAATTTTAAAGATAGCTTTAATGTTCTTTGAAATTGTTAAAAATTTAACCTAAACATCACCAAATAGGAGATTATTCATTATTGAAGATTAATATTTTTGCCCAGTAACCGTTCTTAAAAAAACCAAAGGCACTATTTGATATTTTTTATTTATATATACTCATCTGATTTTCTCCTAAATATTAAATTTTTAAAAAATAGAAGTGATTTAAAATTTTTCATAAAATTGTTCGATTAAAAATTGAAAAAAGTTTTAGGTGGTGTTGAATGGAAAGGAGCGATATTTATAGAAAAATAATGCGTTTTCTGACCATCTTCGGTGGTGTAATTGGTTTTCTCTATGTTTTTTTGAGGTTATATAATATTGAGAATGTTAACGAATGGATCCAAAACATAGGGCTTGGTAATGTTATCTTTATCAACTGTGGGTTGTTAATTGCCGGCTTTACAATCATAACAGCCTTAAAACCTAATAATCCTATTCCGTGGCATTGGATAACGCTTATAACATTAGCAGCGCTAACTACGATTTTTATTCATCTTCTACCAGCAATCTTGATATTAATAGCAGGCATATTTGAATTAATAAAGGAGCTTTAATCATGAAGTTGAAAGTCAAGAAAAAATATTTAGTTTATTTTACTATTGCTGTTCTTATTTTTTCCGCAGGAGGAGTGCTTAATAACACTTCCAAAAGCGATTCTAATCTTTTACAAGAGCGATTTGACGACCTATTAGTCTCCTCTGATTCTTCGAACCTCGAGATTTTAGAAGCTATCTTTGACGCAAAAAATGCAGAGTACACCACAAATGGCTATTACTCTCAGATTTACTCCGATTCTCTTCAAGCGACGTACTACGCATTGTATGTCTTAAATGCTATAGGAAAACTTGGCGACATCGACCAACAAGCGGTAATCGATTATATCATGACATTTTACAACTCGAGTACCTCTATATTTTCTGACGAAAACTCAAAGAGGTACTTCGCTTCAAAAATACCGGGAAGATATTTCCCGTTGTCAACACTTTTAGAAATTAATTGCTACGCTGCGCTATCATTAAATATTTTGAATAGTTTAGATTCAATCGATATTTCTGAGATGATCGATTTTATTTGGGATTGTTATCACCCCGTCCTTTACGGATTTATCGGACAACCGTACCATGGCTCGTTGGACGAAGGGTTTAAAGTCCCTACTGCAGACAACACCTACTACGCAGTAATTACGCTTGATACGCTTGGAGTTGACTGGAATTTTTATTCGCAAGAGAGAAGCGATATTTCTACTTATGTAGATGGTTTACAGTCTTTGAGCTCCTCTAGTGGTTTTTATAACGACGAGGAGGGCATTTTTGACTCCTTAATGGAACTGGAACCTAACCAATTTTCCTCCTATTATTGTATAAAAACGTTAGAAACCTTTGGAAGTAGCTACATGAATTTCATCGATATTTCCAAGTTTCACGAGCATCTTACAGCGCTCTATCACGCCGAAGAAGGATATTTTGACCTCTCGAATTCCATATGGGTGGCCAATTATTCGAATATAGTAGCTACGGCGATGAGTTTAGAGTTATCAGATATAACGAGTTTTACTACTTTTACTAGAAACGATGTTTTATCCTTTATTTTCGACAATCGGAATTATCGTGGAGGTTGGGAAGCCTCAACTATAGTAAAGTATCACGAGCTCATCGACACCTTTCAAATCGTTAGGTCACTTTCGAACACAGGGGATATTGCACATATGTCTTTAATCGATAAAAACGAAATCGGTCAATTTATCGCTCTGTTTAGTCAGGAACATGGATATTCGTTGCTCTCGGAGGATTATACTTCGGTAGAATTGCTATATAGTTTAGTGTCCTCGTACGACTATTTCGGAAGGATAGGAGAACTTGACGTTCAAGAGGTGTACGATTTACTCGTTGGCACAGTTGTAGAGTACGGAGGTATTTACGACTTTTTCGATTGTACTGGGATGGATTTGTCGAAAGTGGGCTTTAGGTCGAAACCATTTGATTATTACACCGCAGGACATCACGAATTCGTGGAAGATATCAATTCCATAAGCTCCCACGAAAATCTTTTTAAAATGCTAGACTCATTAAAGAAAATCTCCAAATTAAACGATTTTGCTTCTTCATACGATTTAAATATTGTTTTACAGGATGTAATTGACTCCCAATTTCTCGATCCTTCCTATCTCGACAATTTCGGCGCTTTTCTAGTCAAGAACATCATGTCCTCTCCCGAGTGGAAAAACGATCTAGTCTACTTAAAGTATTCATACTATGCAACGCGGACGATGAAAGCCATCAGTGCACATTTGGGATTAGGGAACATCACGAGCTCGTATTTTACTAATTTAGGCTTCGATAAAAACGCTCTTGGGACTTATATTGCGAGAAACATTATAGAAACTCCAACCGAGTTATATTTTGACGCCAAATATTCTAATAGCGAAGAACATAATTTAGAGAATTTATATTATACGATTTACATCCTAAACACCATCGATCAGTTTAGCTTAAATGTCTCTAAAATTAATAACTTCGTTACCAACCACCTCAACTATTCGAACGCTGAAAATCTCTATTATGCCTTTAAAATATCTGAATTTTTGGACTTGAACGTAAATTTCGATGTTGTGCAAACCCACTCTCTCGTTCAAAGCATATATTCAGTAATCTATGATGAATTTTATTTAACGACGGATAAGAAAAAGCTGGAGCAGGATGTATTCTTTTGGTTTTGCGAGATCGCAAAAACTGACCAGATTAGGTTGATTGCTACCTACAACAATACCGTTGGGTTAGGGGGTGCTAACTTGTTCACGGTGAAACTTGTAAACCTTATTCTTTCTGACTTTGGGCAATACACAATGGTTAAACTCGAATCAACGCAATTAGGGAATATACTACTAGACCAGATAGGAAACAACACCTATCAAAAAATAGTAAATGTGTCAGCGAGTCCTTCTAATTATCCGACAGTACAAGGAAAACTTTGTGTCTACGACGGAGCGATAAAAAAAGCGAGCAATTCGTTTTCTTTTACCACTGAATTTGATTCTGAATTTACCAATACAACGATAAAGGCGGAATCTCGTATTCAAGTAACTATTAATGGATCACACGTATTTGTGTATGGAAGTGAACCCATTTCTGGTGGCTCGATGTACGCTGATATATATCGAAACGACACCTATGTGGACTTTATAGATCTAATAACTTCTTATAACTCACACAGCTCAATCTTCGCTTTTGATTACTCGCCATTATATTTCGGATTTTATTCTTTTGAATTCTATCTCAACGACCCTTATTTTGCTACGCCCCAGTCAGTCTATAATGATACTTTTGATTACGAAGATCCTAACCCTGCCCCCGATATTGAGTTTAGCTACACAGTTAACAAGACTGAATCTCAGATTCAAGTTAGCGTTATTGGGTATTATGTGCTTCCATCTGGAAATGAACCTGTCTTTGGAGGTTTGATGTACGCCGAAGCGTTTAGAGATGGCATTTACATGAGCACTACTTTTCTGTCGACTTATCACGGTTCGAACAGTTCGACTTTTACTTTCGATTCCTCACCGATCTATCTCGGGAACTATTCTTTTGATTTCTATATCAACGATCCTTACCAAAATTCACCCCAATTTATTTGCAACGCGACCTTAGAATACCGTGATCCTAATCAGAACCCCGTGAATCCTCCAATACCACCTGATCCTACGCCACCGCCCCCAGGAGAAATAAACGGTCCCATATTAGCCGTGATAGGATTAGCTAGCAGTGTTACCGTAGTTGGTGTAACCGTGAATATAGGGAACAGAGTGAAAAAAAGGAGAAGCAGAAGGGGTAAGAGGAATAATTTAGCAAATAATGAACAGGATCAGAGAAGAACTGCTCATAATGTTAATGAAGATATCGAGCAAGGTTCATTCGAAAAATGGTCCTAATTTTTTTTTTCTTTAAATAGATTTATATAAAATATATAGTATGACCGAAAATGGAGTCAAATCAGACAAGTGCAGGTTCTGCAAATCATCGATCTCAGACGAAATTCTCAAAAAGATCAAAGATGATAGGGACGATGTCTACTGCGAAAATTGTGGAGATCTAATTAAAAGAGTTTGGAACGGACATATAAATGAACCAAAAACTATTACTAAAACAACACCTAACATTCCATTTGTCGCTAAAGAACCTCCACAGGAAGTATTAATCGATCCAGATGCCTTACTTTATCCGAATGGTAGAATCTTTTACGACACCGATTTTCCTCAAATCTTTAAAAGTAATTTTATTATTGTGTTTTCCCGTTTGGTATATTTTAACGCACTCCATTTAGAGAAGGAGGATAAAATTAATATGGAAGAGCTAGTAATCACTGAGAATATAGTTAATGAAATTCACAGACGCATTAGCCCGATACATGAAAAAAGAATAAAAGCCGAATTTGTCAAGAACTTACATGAAATCACCCTAAACGAATTTGAACTTAATCTAAAGAAGTTACAACGAAAATTCCATAACAATAGTCAATACCGAGAGGATTTTATTATTTACTCGCGCTGGTTAATTAAGAGGGTGCTTACTATTATCTCAGAAAAAAAAAATGTTGATAAACTTACTAAATTTGAACGAACTATTCTTAATGAAATAAATAATTTGAATGAGAATAGTAATGTAAATAATGTGACTGAGATTCTTGTAATGGAAAAAATTCAAGAATCTGTAAAAAAATATGAAGAAAATAAAATCCTATATGACGATTTTTTATATTATAACCTACCAAATTTCTTAAATCTAAAGAAAAATGGGAATTATGATAAACTAATAACTCAATTTAAGAATACTCGAAGACGAGCTCTAATTCTAAAAAAAGGATTTGTCTTTTCTGAATCTTTTAAAAGTTGGCTCATAAATGAATCCCCTAATTTTTCTGAGCATATTAAAAAGTTAGATGATAATTTTGAGATTCTTCAATACATAATATATGAGTTAATAGAAGAATCTAAAAAACCTATTAATGAAAGAAAATTCTTAAAAGAATTAGCAACGAGTATTGGTGTTAGTCCATCAACTATTACAAATTTTGGAAAAAAACTAGGAGAATTAGGAATAATTGATTATAACTCTAAATTCAGTCTAAAAACTATAAAATTAAAAGAAGATAGATTTTTTTCACGAGATTTAGGTCTTATTAATCACGAAGTAATAAATAATTTTTTAACAATTTACTTTAGAAAAGCATGGAATGCTAAGTTCTATGCTGAGCCATATATTTTTAAACCTATAAGTTTAGAACATCCTGATGGTTTAATCATTTTAAAATTTATGAGTAAAACCTTTCAAAATTTGTTTAGCTTAATTTTTAATAGAATTTTTCCCGACCTTATGAGTTTCAAAAGCTATGATTACATTCTATTTGATTATACATCTTTAATTTCAAAAGAAAATGTAAAAACTAAGCTAAACAAATACTATCCACCATATAATACTCTACTTTTAATTATTGGATTTAATTTGGATAAAAATAACATGGAATATCAAGAATATTCGGATATTCCTTTTAATGTTAAAGTTATTAGTCCGAGTCTTTTAGCCAAATTAATTCACTTAAACTTACCAAATAATAATAATTTTCAGAAAATATTTGATATAATCAACTCAGCAATAAGTAATAATGATTATAAAAAGTTAATTAAAATAAGTAAAAAGACTAAGACAGAATTGAATAAAACCGAAATTCTAATTAGAGATTTGAAAACTTCAAATCTGTCCTCAATCTTTAGTTTTACTAATAAATCTTCAGTAATTACACAACAGTATGTTGAAATTATAAAATCAGATATCAAGAAGTTAGTCAAAAAATTTAAACTAAATTCCGATATTGAGAAGTTAGCTAAAAGCATTATAGAGATTATTTACGAAGACAAGGAAATTTCATTATCTTATGACTATACTGGTTACGTAGGATCTACGATCTACGCCAGCTCAAAATTTTTACTAAATAAAATCAAATATGAGGATTTAACAGCTTTTCTGAAAATAACTAGTACTCCTTTAAAAAATAGGTTAAATGATATTAAAGGTAATCCAAAACTAATATTTGGATTATTAATTCATGTTTTAATAAAAAAAATATTGAAATTATTAAAGATTAAAGATGATGATTTAGAAAAAAAGATATTTGAAATTATAGAACTACTCTATGAATATTATTTATCTTCTTTAGATAAAACAATTGCTTTTTGTATTACAATAGTTTATTTGGTAGTTAATCGATACAATAAAAGCATTTCTCAAAGAGAAATATGTGAAATTCTCAATTATAATAATAGAAGTGGAATTACTCCCATTTTAGAAGATCTTACACAATTAAGAGAGATATTATTAAATTTTGGTATTGATTGTGAAAACATAAAGAAGAAAAGAATAAGAGAAGAACTGATAGATGTATTAAAGGAAAAAGGAGCATTAACAACAGAACAAATTATTCAAGAGATAGGTTTTGATTGTCGTAGACATTTAAAAAACCTATTAAATGATAAAAAAATAGAGAAAGAACTAAGATATATAGGAAAAGTTAATACTGCTTTCTGGAAATTACCAAATATTAGTATTAACATGAATCTATTTGACCCAAGGAGAGAAAGAGTAATAAATATGCTAGCAAAGTATCGATTTCTGACAACAAATGAAATATCAGATTATTTAAATGAAGACACTAAGACTATTTATAAATACTTATGTAAACTAGAAGAAAAAAGATTAATAAAAAAAAATGTAAAAAGAGAGGGTAAAACATTTAGAGCATATTGGAAATTGGAATAGATCAATATTAATTTAAAAAATAAGTTTGTACTACTAAATTTATAGAAATAAAAGGTTAAATATTTCTTAAGTAAATATTATTTAATCAAAATATAACTCTAGATGTATTGATAAAAATTAAAAATAAAATTTAGGTGAAAAAAATTAGAAAAAAAGTAGCAATTGTAGGTGTTGGAATTACACCTTTTAAAACAAGATATTTAGACAAAACTTATTTCGAGCTCGCTTACGATGGAGTAAAGCTCGCTTTGGAAGATGCGAACAAAAATGGGGCGGAAATTACTCATAAAGATTTAGAATCTACGGTATATGGGATATACAACGAGTTATTTGAACGGCAATTCATGCCTGATATCTTTATAAATTCTTACATCGGTATGAACAATAAACCAGGAACGCGAATAGCTTCTGGGGGCGCTACTGGAGGATATACCGTGAGAATGGCTTACGCAGAAGTAGCCTCTGGACTGTCTGATCTATGTCTTTGTCTGGGTGTGGAAAAATGTAACGACTGTTATGATGAAAATTTATGGGACTTCTCCATTTATCATTAACAAACAGGTGTTACAACTCCAGAAGTGTTAAACGCAATCGCCTATTCTGCTGATATGACATATGAGTACCCCATGGGAAAATTTTCATGACTTTTATGAAAATCCTGAATGATGGCAGCATCCTCATATGTCTCAATGGTTAACGCGCATTACGAAGAATTCGGAAATCCCACCGAGGAACAAATGGCTTAACACTATAACTTTTAGTTAAGTGGGCTAATGTCTCGGTGAAGAATCATGGAAATGCGATATTGAATCCAAAAGCACAATCCCCTATGAAGATATCCCTCGATGATGTGCTCTTCTCACGCATAATATGTCATCCTTTTAAATTATTAGATTGTTGCCTTTATTCAGAAGCCTCTGCAGCCCTAATTTTAGCATCAGAGGATAAGGTGAAGGAGTTAAAAGTCGAAAATCCGATATGGATTACAGGGGTTGGTGCGGCGAACACCGATTGTTTTATTGGTAATCGGGAGGATATGGGTCGTCTTTATTCAAATATCTATGCTGCAAAAGGCGCTTATAAAATGGCTGGTCTTGATTATAGTAAGATTAAGAAACAAATTGACCTCGCTGAGCTTCATGATGCCTTCTCTGGACATTATTTGTCATAAAGACAATTCGCCAGTTAAGAAGTCATCTCATATGAGGAACTTGGATTCGTACCTTTCGGAGAGGGAGGTCCGTGGATAAAGAAAACATTCGAAAAACCAGGAGAGGGTCCTTGGTTAGAAGGGGAACTCCCTTGTTGTCCTTCAGGGGGATTGATTGGTTGCGGACACGCTGTTGGTGCAACTGGAATAATGAGTACTGGAGAGGCAGCTCTTCAATTAAGAGAAGAAGCTGGAAGGCATCAAGTATCAATTGAAAAGGGTCGAGCAATATCTCACTCAATAGGCGGTCCTGGTGCAGCTTATGCTGCGATAATTGTAATGGCAAACGAGGAGGGGTTAAAAAAACCATGAGCGAAGAATTTCAGGATCATCAAATTCGAGATGTAATAAAGATTAACTACAAATACACGATGGGTGGACAGTCAAAGTTTTTTATAGAGCTAAAGAATAATAAGCGATTATTAGGTACAAAATGTACAAAATGCGGGAAAACTTGGATGCCACCTAGGATTAATTGCTCGGATTGTTACGAACCTGCAGATTGGGTCGAGCTTAAACAGACTGGAATTATTGAAGTGAGCACTATAGTATGGTATACTACTTCAGCGTTTATTAAAGCAATACCTTACGGTATTGGATATATAAGATTAGATGGAGCGGAAACCGCTTTACTTCAGGGTATTTTTTCAGAAAATTTGGTTCCCTCAAAAATTAAAAAAGGCAAACGAGTTAAAGCTGTATTTAACAAGCAGAGGGATGGGAAAATGACGGATTTCTTTTTTGTTCCTGAGGATGAATATGATAACTGGATATCAAGACCAGAATACGAGGGAGGCGTGTAGAAATGGGACAAGCAAAAGAAAACCTAATGAAAATCATTGAGAAAATGAACGAAAATCTAAAAGCTCAATCCGTATTTGTGACAAATATTGCTGGGAAAGATGTCAATTGGGAGATGTCATTCCAGTTTAATCTTGATAACGACGAACCCTTCTATTTGGAAATAAAAAGCCAGAAAAGTAAAGTATTAGACGGAACCAAATCTGAAGCATTTATAGTAATGTCTGGGAAATCTGATGCAATCGTGAGAATTTGTGAGGGGAAAGGAGATTTTACGCACGCAATATCTCGCGAAGAGATTCTGGTAGAGAAAGGTAGCGTTATGGATGTAATTCGTTTTACTCGAGCAATCACAATCGTCTTGAAATCCAAGTAGGACCAAAATTTTTACTTCTTTTTACTTTTTATATTTTAAAATATCTGATTTATTCATCTATCAATCGATATGTTTATTAGTGTCCTTTTGAGTTATTTCAATATCAGAATTTAATCAAAAAATATTGAAATGGACTTTATCAAAAATTAAATATAATAAAATGATAAAATTATGAAAAGAGAATTTGCTGTAGTAGGAATAATAGCAGGTCTTGCATTAGGATTCGGTCTTGGATGGTTTGTTCCTTCACTTCTAGAAACAGGGCCTAGTGCATCATTACTCTCTCAGATTCAATCACGAGGGTCAATTATTATAGGAACAAGCTCTGACTGGCCACCATTTGAGATTTACAATGTTACTACCGACCAGTATGAAGGATTCGATATTGAGCTATGCGACTTAATTGCTACGGAAATAGGTGTTACCATTGAGTGGTCGGACATGACCTTTGGCGCTCTGATAGATTCTTGTCTCGCAGGCACGATTGATATGATTGCAGCTGCAATGTTCGCCACACCCGCACGTGGAGAACAGCTCGCGTTTTCCATGGGATATATTCGAACAAATATGGTTATGGTGGTATTAGAAAATTCTACGATTACTGCGAATAATTATACGGACCTAATAGGATACGAGGTAGATGTTCTATCGGGCTCTGCTGAAATGTGGGAATTAGATTACGCAGGTGTGCCCTATAATGATTACCCTAAAGCTGATGTAATGGCCACCAATCTTGTTGCTAATGTATCCCAAGTAGCTTTCGTAGACGAACCAGTCTTTGATATCTGGGCGAAAATATACGACTTCAAGGTTATTTATACTGTGCTTGCTGAACCTTGTTCGTTGTTTACCCGTTGGGACGAACCTGAACTGATGGCAGTAATCAATAAAGTTATTCTTGAATCCTTTTCAGATGGAACCCTTGATGCCCTCATCGATAAATGGTTTACCTAAAAAATATTCAAAAATCCCTTACCACTAATTTTTCATTATTGTGGATAAGCCCACCTACAACACTGTTGATCACTGGCTTAAGTTTATCGGGATGTTTTAAACAACGAGTATCCCAAACTAAATCTTTTTTTTTAATTTGATATTCTTAAATTTTAGAATTACGTACCACATTTTTTAAGATTTCACCCAATTTTCTGATTAAATTACTCGATTACAACCGAAAAATTATAAAAAAATTGTCATTATTATATGATAACAATGTTATTTCAAGTAGAATCGGAATTCTCCAAAGCAATAACCGTTCCCATTATCATCTTCATAGTCGGGATATACACTATGAGATGGTATGCTAAGAAAAAGAGGTGGGACGATTCTATCAAGATTGCTTTTATAACCAACATCATATTACTCATACCAAATATTCCGATTAATCTTCTATTTTACTTCATTCTTGGTGATAATCTTATTACAAATGTAATTAGTTTAGTAATTAACATTACTATTGGGATTATACCTGTTATGATTCTTTATAGAAAGAAATTCTGGGATTCATTTCTGTTTAATATCGTCATTCAACTCATTCTTTTTCCTACAACTCTCATTTTGAGTTTCATTATAGGATTTATCTTATCCTTAATATTTTTTCCAGATATAACTGTTAATACAATTTTCATTATATGGGACATTTTTTCGCTTATTATAATAAATGGATTGGCGATAACCCTGTTCTTGACTATTTTAGGTCTATTGGGGGGATTTCTACTAGGTTTATCTCTAGCACTCATGCGAGTCTACGGGAGTAAAGAACTTACTTGGTTTGCAAGTGGCTACGAAAAGTTATTTCGTGGTATTCCAATTCTAATCTTGATTTTTATCTTCGCTTTCGGAATGCCTGATTTATTTTGGTATATAGATCACCCGCTTAAAAGAGTCCAAGCGAGTGTTATATTAGCTCTTGCACTTCGTAGTGCTGCATACCAATCCCAGATTTTTCGCGGAGCTATACTATCTGTTAATTTAGGACAAATGGAGGCTGCTCGAGCGTTGGGAATGAGCCGGTTAAGTGCTCTCCGGCATGTTATATTACCCCAAGCTTTACGGCTAGCGGTTCCAGGTTGGTCTAATGAGTATTCTATAGTGATTAAGGATACATCTTTCGCCTTTGAGGTTGGGATTATTGAAATGACCAAATGGGCTTATCGGTATGGAACAAATTATCCAGAACTGTGGATTTTATCAATGGCTGTCCTCGCAATCACTTACTTCCTTTTTACTTTTCCTGT
>SOKP01000175.1 GCA_004375715.1 Promethearchaeota archaeon
AAATAAAAAACGATAGGGGAATCAATATCATCCATGGTTATAAGCACGGGCAAGTTCTAAAAAATTACTTTAGATCAAATAAATTTTTAGCAGAAATGGCCCGTGAAGGATTCCGATTAAAATTGAATGCCACTTCCGATCCTGCTATATCGTCCTATGTAATTTTATAATAATTATTCACTCATCAATCCTGATTTTTATTTAAAAATTCCAAACAAACCTCTCGATTTGGAGATATTCCTTAAAACTTATTCTTTTTAATATCAATTTTAGGAATAATTCCGTGGCTAAGGCAATAATACCCGGGACAGCGTTTTTTTGCAATTTCATTAATTTCAAGTAGTTTTTCCATAGGAGCGTCACTTTCAATAAACAATTCCATCTGTAAATCATTAATAGGAGGATTATCGGAAAGACCTAAAGCTGCTGATAGATCCATGGTAGCAGTACCTCTGATTTTAAACCTATTTAGTTGGATTCCTTCCATAGTTGCCCATTTAACAAAAGTAGCAGAATAACACGCCAATAATCCACCAATGCAATATTGAACCGGATTAGGAGCAGTTCCTCCACCACCTAAGATGATTGTTTCATCTGATTGAACAAGAATATCTCCTGCCTTCTCAGTTTTAAATTTTGTCTCAAATTGGGGTCCTGTTTGTTCATCTAATCTCCAAGTGCCTACGATCTCTAATTTTTTGATGCTAGTAGAGGGATCCTTTTTAACATTTTCAATAGTCTCTTTAAACACATCAATATTTATTCTATTAATCACGTGTGAGTCACATATTTTTTTTTTAATTTAAAAGATAAGACTTCTATTCTTATAAATTTAAAAGCAACTTTGGCATAGAAATGTAAAAGTCATTTTTTTTCTTGTTTCATAAACCTTTATTTTTGGCTTTTGAAGGATTTATTAATAATCTATTAAATTTCTCGTCTCATCAAAATTCAATCTGCTTATACTAACTCAATTTTTACGTTATATTCTCTATTAATTTGGTTAACAATTTCTCCAGGGAGTTCATATTCAGGAAGGAAAAACACAGGACACTCTTGAAGGACGGCTAAAGAAATTGAGTAACAATCAGAAATGGCAATCGGATAATTACATTTGATATTAGCTGCTTTTTTGAACAACCAGGTGTCACTTATAGTGTTCATTATACTTCTTAGCTTTTTTAAAACTACTTCAGCTTCGTTAATGCCTTTTTCGCGGCAGGCTATGTAGTAAAGTTCTGATTTGATTAAGTTATGCCCATATAATGTGATTTTTGATTCTTGAGTAAAAACATACTCTTCTAATAAAGAATTAATTTCTCGATTTTCATCCATGAAATATCCAAGCAAAACACTAGTATCTAAAACAAGACTAGATGTATCGATTAAAATTTGTTTAATGCTCATCAAATCACTTCCGTTCAATTTTTAATAGGAGTAAGTTTTTCTTCTCTGTTCAGATCTTTCTTTTTTTCGTCTAAATAAGTCTTCATTGCGGATTTAGGCAATATTCCTTTTAAGCTTCTGAACTCTTGTAAGTTTAATTTCCTAACCAAGTCAGAGGGTTGACTTTCAATAAGATATTCGATTAGATCGTTATAGGTTATGGCTTCACCCTTTTGTTCTTCTAATTTTAGCTTAATCCTAAATAGCTTTTTCTTGGTTTCATCATCAATTTGAATGGTAGTTGTCATAAGAGTATTTCTCTATAGAGCTATAATATATATAATTCTATAGATTATTTAACTCTAACTATTAAATATGTATTTAACACCGTGATAATTGAACTACCACTCCCTAAAGGGTGATGGATTCCTTCTTCCTTGAAAACTGCCCGAAAAGATCCTGAAAAATCTCTTTAGGTCTTACATCGTCTCCAAAGGCGTAACTTCCCGTCGTTCCAACGGTAGGTGCATCGTCATGGATGATCGTGATATCTTTCTCTTCTTTTAGGATTCTCAATCCTTCATTTTTCAAATTGATGGAAGCATTTTCGTCTCGCTCATGGGTAGTTCCACACGCTAAACACGTCCACTCTCTTTCTCGTAAAATAAGGTTGTTGTTTTTCCAACCGCAGCGTGAACAGAGCTTACTTGAAGCAAAAAATCTATCGACGAGGACGAAATGTTTCCCTAACCATTCCATCTTAGTCGATTCAACTGTAAATCTTTTTTTAATAAGGACTATTTAACTTTATTTTTTTAATTTGTTTGGTATTTGAGGTAAGCAAATAATATCCGGAATATTTTCAAAATGCCTATCGAATGTATAAATTTTTTTAATATTTTTCTCTTTCATTAGTAAAAGTGCGGAAATATCATTTGCATCCATATTATAATCAACCATTTTATTTACCGCGTTAATATAAATCATTTTTGGTATTTCCGTGATTTCTATTGAGCTATTTGAAAACAAACCCATAATAAATTTTTGTAAATCTTCCCATGACATAGCAGTTTTTAAAAGATTAACAACCTCAGTTAGTTGAATTAAAGAGATACAATAGTGATTTTTCTCCCCATTAATACTTTCAACTATCTTTTTCGCTTCTTCTTTACACCATTTTATTTTATCTGATAAAACAACCCCCTCTTTTGGTTTAAAATAGGCGTAAATAAAGATATTAGCATCTAAGTATATCATTTTACTTCTACCTATATTTCTTTTTTAATAGAGAGTTTTCAAAATCAACCCAGTCATCAAGTTTTTCCATAAGATCGTCTCCATACTCTAAAGAATCGAAAAACTGAGTTAAATCAACTTTTTTCTTAGGTATTATTTTAAGAATTCCTTGCTCCTCAATAATTAATACCTCATCTCCCTCTTTAAGTTCTTTCTCTCTCCATTTATGTGGTAATACAATTCTACCTTGAGAATCGACCTTTCTTATTTCAGTATTTGATTTCATAATAAGTTAACTCCAAGTTATTTCCCATTTTAAAATATGATTCCCATAATATAAATATTTTTGGAAATTTTGAACCATTCCCCCACTGAAAGGAAAGTGAAATTAATATGAATTTATTCGATTGAATGTATATAGTTAAAAATGCTAGTAAATTTTAGATTATAATGTATTGGTGAATTTTATGAGTCTATGGTATATTATTTTAATATTCCTTTGTGTTATCATTCTATTTCTCCTAATTTTTGGTCTACCTCGTAAAAAAAGTACGAGGAGTCCTAATATTGAGGGACTATATAGTCCGGAGGTCGCGAAAGCATATGATAAAATGACGGATATTTTACCATTTAGGATCTTACGGAAAAAGATTATATCACATATTCGTAAATTAAATCCCTCCGGAAGGCTTATAGATGCAGGTTGTGGCCCAGGGAATTTAATCGTTCAATTAGCAATGGAGTTTCCTACTTTGGAGCTTATTGGTATTGACATTTCTAATGAAACACTGGAACGAGCTAAGATAAGAGCAACTAAACACGAGAGGAAGATTGAATTTAAGGAAGGTTCTGTTGAAAACCTACCGTTTCCTAATGAATATGCGGATTTTATAATTTCTACTTTTTCACTCCATCATTGGGTTAATCCCGATAGGGCTTTTCAAGAAATATATAGGGTTTTAAAAAAAGAAGGTATCGCGCTAATATTTGATTTTAGACGAGATTCTCGAAAATTCTATTACGGATTCTTAACATTTGTGACTAAAATCGTCGCTCCTAAAGCATTGAAAAACGTTAATGAACCAATAGGGTCTCTTAAATCTTCTTATACTCCTTTAGAGGTGCAAGAACTCATCTTCAAAGAGCAGATCAAAGATATAACTATTAATCCTATGCTTGCCTGGATGTTTGTTCAAATTCATAAGCATTAAAAGGTTGAAATGTAATTCTTTCTTTAATCAAGTATATACCCTTTTTCTTCCCATGCTTTTCGCATTACATTATTTTGCCTTAAATAATTATCAACTATGTCTTTTGGGACATTATTTAAGGGACAACTAAAGTTGGGACATTTAGAACAGCTTAAAAAATGCATTGACAATATCCATGTTAATGCAAAAATAAGTAAAAATATGGAATACACATACATCCGTGCTAATAGCAAAAAAATAAAGGGATATCCAGCAAATATCGAAATACTTATTAAGAACTGAATCTTTTCAGAACGGCTCATAGGAACAGGGTTATATTTCCAAGCTTTATGAAGGCCATAATTCGCATAACATTTAACAGTTTTTTCATTTTCAAAAGCATAATAAGGACAATGGCTACATAATATTTTATTCTCCCAGATTTGGAAAAAAAACACCAAGTATCCAATATAACTCGAAAAAAAGAAGATTAGCTGAAATAAACTTAACCCGCCATTAATAAATCCATGAATAATTCCAGCTAACCACGTTATCCAATTGGCCAAAACAGGAACAAGAAAATAGATCGTATCCTTAATATCAAATCTGCACATTAATTTTCCAAACACAGAACAATTTGGGCAATCCAAATAATCCCTATTACAAATATTTCTACTTATGCTTTTATTTTTCAATAGAAAATATTGTACTCCTTTTCATTTATTAATTCTTATTGATGATAATTCTATAAAAAGTTAGAGTTGTAGACTTGATAATATATCTCCAAATCAGAACATTATATAAAAAGAGTCCATAAAATGAATGAATCAATAAATTTAGGAAAATTAATGGATATTATCTTTATTATTTCCTCTATTATTTTCAACATTTTAGTAAGTATTTTGTACGTTGCGACAAAATTTGACAACATGGAACTCGTGCGGGTCATTGGAATTATTATCCTTTTTCTAATAATTCCTTTCACGATCACCTTGATAGGATATATTAAGGAAAAGGAGGAAAAAAAGATTATAATATCTTTAGTAGTTATTCTATTCTATTTCTTTGTGGAAATATTACTTGACTACATCCTCGTAATTCCATTCAGAGATATACTAGCGCTTCACATCCCCTACATTATAGTATTTTATGCCGCTGACTTCAGCATGATAGGCGTGACTTTCGATAAAAACAAGAAAATGGGATTTGTGGTACTGGTGACGCTCTTTGTATTACTAGGATGTCTGATTTATAGGTATATTGGTTAAATATTCCGATGATTGATAAATTATTGATGTTAAGAATAATATATGCAAACTTTTTTTATCTGTAATATTATGAAGAGGGTCATACAAAAGGAAAAAATAGAAATTGCTTTGCAACACAAATAAATTAAAA
>SOKP01000225.1 GCA_004375715.1 Promethearchaeota archaeon
ATTATTATCACTATTGTTAGGTCAACCATAACTTTCCCCTTAAGTATAAGATAATTTTGAAGATTATTAACAAATAAACTTTAATCTAATATTAATATTGAGAGAATTTGAACTTCTTTTCATCATCTAATTAACTATTCTGTCAGAATTGAGAATATTTTTAATAAAATAATAGCAGATAGTTAAAAAAGAGAATAAAATTATTTTATCTCAAGTTTTTTTCCTATTCAAAAAAAGCATCTGATTTTTCTTGAAAAATCTAAAATAAAAATTTTTCTTTAAATAAAATTAGAATATTAAAAATCCAATAAACTGTATTCAGTAAAAAAGTAATTATAACTACAAAAAGTGATAAAAATGGTAGATAAACATAGTCAAAGCTTTTTCGGACAGTCAACAGGGCTTACGCTTCTTAGCTCGTCAAAATCGGATTCTTTCATATTTTTTAAGTGTATAAAGAAAAAACCAGATGGTTCGTGGGAAAAACCCTCTTTAGGAGAAGGAAAGACGATAAAATGCAACTTAGACGAAATCGTTATGATTCTTGATGTATTACAAAGAAATAGCGATTCCTGGTCTAGCTATCATAGTTTTAACGATGTGAAGACTCAGATATCTTTTAAATGGGAAGACGGGGCTAAGAAAAAGCTTCTGATTTATATTGGTAACTATTCTAAAATGTTGAACTTTTCTCAAACTGAGATTTTCCGCCTATTATTGGCACACATTTTAGAAGAAAAAATAGAGTTTGCTACGATTTCAAAAATGCCCTCAGGAAAAACTGTTGTTAGCAGTCCAAAAGTTAATGAGCAAAGAAATCAATTTAATGACGCCACGGCATTACCTGTCGTTAAAGAATCCATCGAACATAATGAAAACGAAGTAAGTCAAATAAATGGAGTAATAGAGGGAGAAACAGAAAAAGCCTTGCTTATCCAATTTAGTAACGATAAAGAAATTTGGATTCCTAAATCGGTAATCCGTTCCAATTACGATTCTTCAAACGATATCTCTCAAAACTTTATGATTGATAACTGGATTCTTAAAAAAAATAATGTTCCAAATTAACTAACTTTTTTTTATCTTTTAGAAATATGGGGTAAATATTCCTTATCGCATAGATTTTTTAATTCTTTATTATAATCAATCATTTTTTTAGTTATTTCTGGATGAGAAAGGAGCTCAACCTCCGATTTATCGTCGTGATCCCATAATAAATAAGGCGTGTCCTCATTTGGGACTTCATTTTTTACTTGTTCTATCCAGTCGTTGGGTAATTCGTTTTTTAATTCTACATCTAACATTCTCGCAAGGAATACGCTCCACGCTCTTGGAACGACCGTCATAAGGTAACCGCCTCCTCCTACCGCAACCCATCTATTATTACAATAATCGTGAGAACAAGTATAAAGAGTTTGAGCAATATTTTTATAGGCCGATATAGAAGCACCCATTTGAGTTAGCGGATCGTTGAAGTACATATCAACGCCTAATTGAGTAAATAACAAATCGGGGGAATAAGCTTCTAAAATTCTAGGCACGCAGTATCTAAATAGTTTTACAAGCATTCTATTATTGGTTCCGGGGAGTAAAGGGAAGTTTAATGAAAATCCTTTTCCCGGTCCTTCACCAACCTCGTTTGTGTGTCCTGTGCCGGGAAATAAAAACTTTCCACTTTCATGAAAAGAAATGGTTAAAACGTTAGGATCGTCGTAAAATAACCATTGTACGCCATCTCCATGGTGACAATCGATGTCTAAATACGCTATTTTAATATCTTTTTTTAAATGCTTTAGGTGATGTATCGCAACCGCGATATCGTTGAAAATACAAAACCCTGAAGCTGTTTTTTTTTGAGCATGGTGTAATCCTCCAGCAGGATTAAAAGCAATTACCGTATCATCGTTTTTCCAAACTGAATCTGCAGCTACGATACTTGCTCCACATACAAGAGCGGAAGCTTCATACATTCCGCTAAATATGGGATTGTCACCTGGACCTAAACCGTATAAATAGGGTTGAATCGATCTATCTTCAGGATTGGCACTTAATTTTTTAACTACTTCAACATATTCGGGATCGTGTGCTCGTTCTATTTGTTCTTGAGTTGCTACTATTGGTTCTTTTATTTCTAGCCTTTTATGACTCAGAAGATTTAGTTTTTCCATGAGATCATACGTTAATTTCAGTCGCAATGGGCGTAACGGGTGATTAGGTCCAAAATCGTATTTCCCATATTGGTCTGTATACACTAAAACAACTTTGTCATGCATAATACTATTATGAATTTAACCGACTATTTATTTTTTCTAAGGATAATTTATAAAAATATTTAGCAAATATTTTAAGGGAAAGACCTCACAGAATACATAAGATTATATTATATAAGTATCATATAAAAAAATATAGATAGTATAGTAAGGTACTTAATAACCTATTCCTCTTCTATTAAAAATGAGCCTAAGATTTAGAAAATTCGTGGAAAGAGTAGCGAAAGACAACGAATTCAAACCATTGAAAAACAGGTTACTAAACTATTTACAAAAAGAAAGCCAAAACAAATACAAAAATTATCCTCGGCTCATTGAGTTAATGCAAACATATTGGCCAAACTACAAACAAGGATCTAGAATTTCCCACTTACTTAGAGATCATTACAACGAGATATTTACCTTTTATCTGAATACACTCTTTCCTTTCAGAAAGAGGGGCTTAACTTTGGCTTATCCTGAAGCGCCAACGCCGGTCGATTTTAAATTGGTCTATCAATATCATTATAACGTTGCAGAGATCAATGTTGTTAATGAAGTTCTAAAAGAATGCAACCTAGATGCTAAAGTTGATAGTATTTTAAAGAGGTTATTAATTTTCGCTGTTAGTTCATTTAGTCCTATGGTTGAGCTAATATTTAAGCGTCCGTTCGCATTTCAGTTCTCGAGTATTGATGCTAATCAGTTGAAGAATGGTGAATGGGAAATAATTGCGACAATTTCAGCTAGAGAGCAATAGATTTATTATCTACTAATTTCTGCTCTAAAAAATTACAATTTTATTCTGCTCTAGAAGGAAAGCCATTTATTTTTTCAAAAAAGATCCTAAATCCATCATCTCGCCATCGCCCATTTTAACTTGGATCTTTCCTTTAATTCCTTTAATTTTTCGTTCTAAATAGATAATCGCATCCAAGGGAATCTTTCTTGGTACGCCGCCTTGCCTATTGATAATGGCAATTAAATAATCTATATTGGCTATAACATCGGGACTCACTAATTCGTTGAATATTGCCTGATATACCATTGGTTCGTTCGCCCTTATTTTTTCGAAGTAAGAAAAAGCATCTGGTGCTAAAACAACCCGCAATACATAGATAATTTTATCATTAATCGATATAACTCTCTCTTGGCTAGCTTGCTGTCTTTTTTGAGCCTCTATAAGCGCCTTCATTTTTTTCCTACGCAATTTCTCTAATTCGTGCTGTTCCTGATCCTTGTTAGACTCATCCATCATTAAAACCTAATTATTTGTGTTTCCCATAAAATTAAGAATTTACTACTTTTAAAGCAATGTCTAATGCTCTTATACCATCGTCTAGGGTAACATACTGTTCTTTATCGTAAAGAAAATTATTAATCTCTCTCTTTAAGGGTTCGTCGCTCCTTAAGGGTGTATACGAAATGTCTTTGGTAATTGGATGTTCTCCCTGCAAATCTATCCCTGTCCGTATATTTACCTGCTGAGTGATGAAATCGGCAGATATACCTCCAAATTCCCCATTAACATAAATTCTCCTGAATTTCGATGGAGTTAACCAATTTGATTCAATTTGACCGATTGCTGTGCCAAAATCTAAAATAATGAATGCAGCGTCAGCGTGAATACTATCTTTGTAACACTTTTTTATCCCAAAAGCGTTTACAATCTTATGTTTACCCATAATTTTTTCTTGAAGATAAATATCATGTATTGACAAATCCAGAATTACTCCCATATCCCAATCTCTCTTAGGATACAATCCAATGCGTTTAGAGGCAATCGAGATAATTTCTCCAATCTCGTCAAGATGGTTTAGTAGTTTATCAACAACCGGATTAAAAAGTTCAATAAAACCCGGCATTATTCTAATATTATCGTAATCTTTAAAAGAGGTTAAATCCGCTAACTTAAGTGCCATTGGTTTTTCCATTAAAATATCGATACCCGCATCAGCAAATTTCTTAGCGATTTCGGGAATGTATTTGGGTGGGGTAACTATGCTTACTGCATCTATAGATTCGTTTTTAATCAACTCATCTACGCTAGTATAAATGTTTACTCCGTCGTATTGTTTTGCTAAAGGTTCTATTTTAGTTTCGTTAGTATCACATATTCCAACAAGCTCTGAAAGGTTATGAAAGTTTCTTATATGTGCCCTACCAAACCAACCAGCACCAACAACAGCAGTTCTTTTCTTTTTCATTTCTCTCTATCCAATTTTCTATAAAAAAAATAATACTGCTCAGAATAAGAATTTTATCAAGTTAGTAGAAGTATGTAATAAGATTTATCAATATATGTTTCTTTAATTTTTTGTAATAACTTGCTTGATTAGAAACATGAAAAAAAAATATCATAAATTTTCTTGCCTGTTAATAGGCATTTTCGTAATAAATTGCGTTTTCAGTTCCGTTTATGCTTTCAATTCTAAATTCCAAAAGAATAATTATATCTCTAGTATGGGAGGATATAGTATTGAGAAGGTTAACGATTATCCAAAATTAGCCCAAATCAGCGGAAACTTCTTGAGTTATAATTTATCTGTAATCTTGGACGAGGTAAGTTCCTCTGTTGAAGGAAATTTGACGGTTAATTTCTATAATAACGATATTGTAAACCTTACACAAATACCTTTCCATATTTATTTATCAGGGATGGAATGCGATATAAGGCCGGGTCTCATTGAAATTGTAAATGTTACAGATTTATATAACCCAAATTTAGCAATTCCATTTGAAGTATATTCAAATCAACAAATAATGTGGGTAAATTTAACGGCAAACTTAGAACCTCAAAAAAGAGCAGAATTTTTAATTAATTTCAACGCTATCATTCCAGATGGAGGAGTTGATAGATCCAATTCTCACGGAAGCAATGCAACCCAATCACGTATTTTTAAGTTTGCGAGTTTTTATCCTATACCTTGCGTTTACGATAATAAAGACGGTTGGAACATTGATCCCTATTTAACTACGGGTGATCCATTTTATTTTGATATGGCTTACTATAACTTCTTTGTTGAAGCCCCTAACGGAATGAAAATAGCAGCTACTGGAAACCTGGAAGAAAAATTAGAAAACAGCGTATCCACATGGTATCATTTTAATCCTATTTATCCTGTTCGAGAGGTCACCTTTTCAGCCTCACGGTATTTTCAAGTACAATCAAAAATTTCAAATGGAGTGAACATTTCAACTTATTTTCTTCCAAAGGATGGTTATTTATGGAGCAATTATGCCTTGAATCACGCTGAAAATGCTCCAATTCTCTTCAATAACACTTTTGGAACATATCCTTATCCAACACTTAATGTTGTAGAAGAATATACGGATTACGGTGGAATGGAATACCCCCTTCAAGTATATATTTCGGAAGCTATTGATAGTTGGGGGTATCCTCTCATTGTAGACATAATGCTCTTAGAAAAACTTATTGTTCACGAAGTATGCCATCAGTGGTGGTATAATTTAGTTGGGAACGACGAAGTAGATTTAGGATTTTTAGACGAGGGCTTAACTTGTTGGTCAACTGACTACTATGGAGAATACTACTATGGAGACTGGGAATATTTTCAAACTACCCGCTATATCGATAGAGTGAGAACTTACTACGCTGAAACAGGCTTAGGTTCTAAAATTAATCAATCTGCATATGAGTATACATCAACGGGCACTGATTGGATTTATGTTTGCTATTATAAGACTCCATTAATATTAGAAAAGTTACGTAGAACTATTGGACACGAAAATTTTATCAATGGATTAAAACTGTATCATGAACAATATAAATTTGACCATGCCATTCTTTCTGATTTGCAAAATTCCTTTGAAAGTATTATTGGAGAATCGCTGGATTGGTTTTTCCTTCCCTGGTTCGATAATCCTTATCTCCCCAAATATGCTTTTGATAGCCATAGTTTTAATCCCGATACATTGGAATTTCAACTTTCTATCAGTGACATTAATGTACATATGCATAATGGTCAACCACCTTTAAACCAATATTCGTATAGTCAAGAAGTGCGTCTTCTAATCTATGGAACTAATAATAACCAGATAATTTGGGACCAAACTTTAACATTAAAAGCAGGAAACGCGTACAGTATGGTTCTTTCAGAAACCCCTTACAGAGTAGAACTATTATATAATGATTATGTATTGGTTCAATTAGACGATCCTTTGGATTCAACTTTAGTGTTATTAATGAATACACTTCCATTTATCCCCGGTTATGATCTTGGTCCATTTTTGTTGTTTACCGTTCTAACAATCGGAATTATTATATTCTTAGTAAAGAAAAAAGAATTATACTGAATATAATATTTCTCAATCAACTAAAAGCTTATAAAGAGAATTCCAAAGACAGTGAAAAGAGTAATTATCTCCATTGTATAAAATTTTCAAGAGAATATTAGTCCCCCCTCTCGGATTTGAGCCGAGGACCTCACGGTATCGGCTGACAATACTTCATAGGCAAGAACCTTAGTATGCGATATTGATCTACAGCCGCGCGCTCTGACCAGCTGAGCTAAGGGGGGTAAAGTTTCGATATATGTTTAAATTAATATAGCAATATAATTTTTTCGATTTTCTTTTAGATGTAGCCCGAATGAAGGGAATTTATAAATTACAAAAATAAATCTTTTCAATCTTGGGAGATTTTGTAATATGTTCTATTTATAATAAAAATTTAAAATAGCACAAATTTTTTTAAAGAAAACTCTAACTAGATAGTTAATACAATTGAAAAAATTCAAATAAAAAGTGAAATTTAATGCGAGAAGAAACAGATTATACGGAAGCTATCGAAACGTACAAGGATGATGCTTACATAATCATCGAACCATGGGGGCGCAGTATAGATCACCTTCGACTTACAATAATAGGGAAGGAAGGAACGCCTTACGGAAAAGGTCGATTCATTTTCGAAGTCAAATTCCCTGAAAATTATCCATTTGCCCCTCCTTACGCGTACGCAGTTACACTAATGTGGCATCCTAATATAGACAGCAGCATACCTCCAGGAAAACTCAATATATGTTTAGATCTGATTAATCCGGACCTTGTTGGCAAGGTAGACGCTTCAACTGGCGCATCAGGCTGGACTCCGAGCAAGACTCTAACTAACATCATAGAGGCTCTAAAGGGCATGATGCATGTAGAGCCCCCCTTCTTTAACCCCGGAGATCCTCTTAACCACGAGGCGGGAGAACAATATTTTCGTGCACAGAAGAAGTTTGAAGCAAAAGCTAAATCTTGGACTTCTAAATATGCCATGGATTAGGATTAATAACTATTTTTTATCTCTTATTTTTGTTTTCTAATAATCGTTATAATACTGATTTGATTAAACCCAATAAATGATATTTGTGAGATAATAATGTTAAAAAAGTCAAAGGGATTAAAGTCAAGATTGATTGAATTGACCAAATTCGAGATAAAAGATCTGGAAGGTCCATCATCTGAAAAAGTAAAGAGGATAATTCCAAAAGTCTTTAATACGGTTCGGAAAGCGATATCAACCTATAAAAAGGAGATTAAAGACCTCCCTGAAGGCGTTCAGTCTGCCCCTCAAGAATTTTGGGACGAAATTATGGTTCAAGCTAAAAAGCTAGGCATTGATCTCATAGGATTTGCTCCCATAGATGAAGATTTTATGTTTGAGAACGATCATGTTGGTGGAATCGATGTTTTGTACGAGAACGCAATCGTCTTGGGGATGGAAATGGACTACGAAGCTATAGATACGGCACCTGAACCTCCAGCGGGAATTGAATCTCTAAATATTTATGCAGAGTTAGGCGAAGCCACTAATAAATTAACAGCCTTTATACGATCAAAAGGATATCGAGCAATTGGTTGTCATCCTCTTGGAGGACCAATTCTATATCCCGCTATGGCAGTAAAAGCGGGATTAGGTAAAATAGGAAGGCAAGGTCTTTTAATTACTAAAAAATTCGGTCCTAGGCAAAGGTTATCTGTAATTTCAGTTAATATATCACCTCTTCCAGAAGTTGTTCAAGAACCTGTTGATATCGAGCAGTACTGCAAAAAATGTAAAAGGTGCCTTAATCTGTGCCCTGTGAGCGCAATTTACGACGAACCAATTGTTAAAGAAAACGGTGTTGTTACCCGGATCGACGGTGAAAAGTGCATAGAATACTTTTACAAAACTATGGGGTGTTCTGTGTGTATTAAAGAATGTCCTTTTCATAAAATAGGTTATAAAGCACAATTCTATGCTCGCTTATGAATCATTTATAAAATTCTCTATTAAAATTTAATTTGGATATAATATTTGCATAATTAATAATAGCGGAAAATTTTTTCGATCGGTATGACAAAAAAGATACCATTTTCATTTACAGAAAAGAAAGTTATTGTTTTCGACTTAGACGGTACCATTGTAAGATTGGCCGCTGATTGGCATTCGTTATTTAAGGCTTTAACTTCCCGATTTATTGAAAAATATCAAGAAACTATCAATCACGAAAGTATGTCGGCAATCCTCTCTAGAATCGTTGAGATGAATGATGAAGAAGAACTTCAACTAAATTTTAACCTTATACAGCAATATGAACTTGAAAACATAACAAGTAACGCGCCCATTAAAGAAACTGTTTATTTTATTAATAATAAAGAGTTATTTGGAGTATCTCCTAACGCAAATTTTGCGATTTTTTCGCTAAACACGCGATCTACTATTCTCAAATCACTTGAAATGGCAGGAATCCTTAATAAATTTGAATTTTTTGTAGGGCGAGAAGACGTTAGAAAATGGAAACCTGACCCCGATGGCTTATTAAAAATCTTAGATTATTTCAAAGTTAATACTGAAGATATGATCTATTTTGGCGACTTAGAAAAAGATTTATTAGCTGGAGCTAATGCAGGTATAGAGTCATACTATATCGACACTCTTATTAACCATGTAAGAGAAAAAGGTAAATTATGATAACTGTGATCGGAGTTTACAAAAAAGAATAACAATTTTTACATGTAAGTAATAATCACATTGTATTTTTTAATTTCCGATTCTACTTTTGCCTTCCCAAGTGGAGTGAGAGTTAGGATATCGTTGCTTTTTATTTTTAATTTCGTTAGTTTTATGGTTGGATCTTTGAATTCACCATCCATATAAGGATTCCAATACATTTCTTTATTAACTGGGTTAGTGATCAGCCATAAAATTGGTTCTAAAATATGACCTGATATTCTCATAGCTTTGAAAATATAGCCTATATCGGCATCAAACGGAACGACTAATTGTATATTTTCTTCACCTTCAATATCTCCACATGCTAAACAATCTTCCCGTTTGGTAATATCTAATTGATCAAATTGGCCATAAACGCCATTATAATTAATATAAGGAGGATCCATAGGTGGACCGATATTTCTTCCACGTACTCGAAACAACAATTTTAGGGCTTCCTGTGATTGAATGCTAGAGATTATAGAGCTTACTGATTGGATGGCAGCTATTTTATTACCTAAGATGTTTTCCATTTCTTCAAATTTATAATCTTCTCCGAATGTTTCTTTTATATTTTCTTTCCACTCTGAAATTTCTTCTGGCGTAAGCGTTTCTAACTTTTCTTCGGAAACGTTCTCATCGAAAACTCTGCCTCTTAATTCCTCCAATTCCTTTTGAGCAAAAGCTTTTAATTTTACCACGTCGTCATCAATGTTCATATCCGGTTTAAAACCATAATCTTTTTCGAAAATAACTTCAGCTTTTATAACGCAATGATTCCTATTCCTTGGAAGCCCTTTTAAAGTACACGCCGCAACTAATTTATCATCTGCAGGAGGAATTGGAACTAAACATCGGTAACAAGGCGTTATATTTATAAGATCCTCAGCATATTTTTTATCAAATTCTGCTTCTACTTGTTTTCTTACTAACCTTCTAAATGGCTCAAGTTTCTCTTGCTTCAATCGCTCTATCAAGTATTCTAGTTGTTCGATTTCTTTTTGTGCATCTAAGTACTCTGGGTTATCATATTCCCACATTATCATGTCTACAACTTTTTCGATTTCAAATTCTCTGTTTTTATATTCGAGCCCTGAATCTTTAGGGATAACTACTTGTACATGACCTTCAAAACCTACTGTTCCTCCTTCTACCATTGGTTTTTTCAGCCGAAGACAAATCTTATTCAAATCTAACCTAGCATTAAAGTTATCTAAGGCGGCAATGATGACATCGCACTCTTCGTACACTGACATTGGTAATTTCTGGAGTTTTTCAAAGTAAAAATCGACTTTCAAGAATGGATTCATGTCTTTAAGCCTTTCAGCTGCGACTTCTGCCTTAGGGCGACCCTCATCCCCCGGTTTGAATAACATCTGACGAGATAAATTAGATGTTTCAATGGTATCCAAGTCTACTAACACTATTTTTCCAATACCCATTAATGCAAAATCCTTTGCTATTTCGCAACCTAAGGCCCCCACACCAACGATCATAATGCAACCTTCGTGTACAATTTCTTGATCCCAGCCGTCGATTAATTGTTGGCGGGCGTACATGCGGGATTTTTTGATATCTTCCTTATTTGTTACTGTCATTTTACATATCCCTAAATTTTATTATAATATATATTAATTATCCTTCAAGAAAATTTAAATTCTTTTAGTGTTTCTTTTTGAGAAAGCCTTGTTTAATCATTATCATCCTTATAGCTCTCCTTATTTCCCAATTTTTACTTATTGATATTTTCAGATATATTGTTTCTCTTCCAGGCGATTTGCACTTAACCAGTTGGAATTACAGTGTTGTTAGGAATTAGTATTATAGGTTTAGTTTACACAAGAATATTACATAAGAAAGTAAACAAAAGAGGTATAGGTTAAGAAATTAAAATTATTTGTTTTTTGAAATATCCTTCAACATTTTCTTTATTTCGTCTGCCTTTTCTTTATCCTTTGCAAGCTCGGCTTCTTTTTTTTTATCTTCTATTGATTTTTTTGATTCAGACAATTTATGTGTTAATTCTTGCTTCAAAGTTAATAAGTTCTGCATGTCCTTACGGAATTCCTTTGATTTAGATATGACTAATTCTTTCCTCTGCAGAGACTGTAATTCTTCTTTTCCCTTTTTAATTTTGATTAGGTTTGAAATTTCTCCTGATAATATACTTACTTCTTTTATTGTACTTTTAATTTTTTGTGTTTCCTTTTTCTTTCTGCGCTCATCTTTTAACTTTTGTTTTTCTAGTTCTTCGTGTATTTTTTTTATTCTCTGATTACTTTCTAGTACTTTATGCTCGAATTTTCTTGCGTTTTCAATCTCTTTCTTAATGAATTTTGTTTGTTCGCTCCAACCAATTGCTTTAAACTTAGTAATTGCGGTATTAAATTTCATGTAAGCGGTCTTAAATTCATGTTTAGCTACCATTTCTTTCCCTTCATCTATAAGCCTTAATCCTTCTTCTTTTATTTTTTCATTTTGTTTCTGAGTTTCGTATAACTTCTTAAATTTCTTTTGTTGCTCTCTCTTTCTAAGCTCAGTTTCCATTTGTTGTTTCCTTATTTCTTCACGAAAAAGCTCGTATTCTCGTTGTCTTTTGATGTTAGTCTCTTCTTCTATTTTTTTCTTTTCTAAGTAATTTTCTTTTTCTTGGATTAAATCGTTGATTAAAGTGGTTAAATTAGTAATTTCGGGTTCCCAACCTATTTTTTCAGCTAACAAATTTCTTGCTTGAATGTACAATGATATTGCTTTGTCGTAATCAGGAGTGCTCATTTTGATATATTTTCCCCCCTCTTCTAGAAGTGAATATGCTGCTTCTCTAAATGTTAATTGATCTTGAATAATTCTCTCTCTTTGTTTAGTTGCAATCTGCTGAGCTTTCTTCTTTTCTCTTTCTTGATGTCTTCTTTCCTTTAAAATGCTTTCCAAATTCCTTTCCTCTTTTAACCGTTCTAATTCTCTTTTTAACTTTTGCTCCTCCTCTCGTTCTCTTCGTCTTTTAAGTGTTTCCGATTTTACGATCATAGCGTTAATGGAATCTGTTGGGAAATTGATTTCATTTAGAATAAACATCGCTTTCCTATAACTCATAATAGCTAATTCGAACTTAGAATTGTTAATGTGTAGTTCAGCGTCATCTAAAATATTAAAAGCTTCTTCTTTCTTTCTTTCTATAAGGGCTTGCGTTAAAATTAATTTTTCATCTTCAACCTTTTTTAACTTTAAGCGCTCTCGTTCTCTGCTGATATTTTCCGCAATTTTCTTTTGGAAGTCAATTTCTTCACGCTCTTTTTTAAGTTTTCGTTCAAGTTCTTTTTGTTTTTGGAGGCCATTGACTCTCTTCTTCTCTTTAAATCGTGCAATTAACTCTTTAATCGAATTCGTAGGATAGTTAATTTCATTTAATACTAACTCTGCGCTTCTATAATACTCTAGTGCTTTATCGTAATCTGCACGTTTTATATATGCTTCAGCTTCGTCAAACAATTCAAAAGCAGCTTCTTTGCGTTTCTCTAAATGTAATTTAAGGTCTTCTTGTTTCTTAATTTTAATTTGTTTAACTCTCATTTGTTCTTCTTCGTATTTCATGGTATTAGCAATGGTCTGAAGAAAGTGTTTTTCTTTTTCTTGTTTTCTAATACCATATTCTAACTCTTGTTGTTTAGTTAAATTCGCTTCCCGCTTTTTTTCTTGTATTTTTATTATAGTATCTTTTATTATATCAGTAGGAAACTGAATTTGAATTAAAATTAACTCTGCGTTATAATATTTTTCTATAGATTCTTCATATTTCCCTTCTGTTAATAGTTGTTCTGCTTTATCCATTATGGAAAAAGCTTCCAACTTTTTTATCTCCATCAATTTTTTCAGATCTTCTCTTTTAAGAAGCTCGATCTTCTTTGATAGCATCTTTTCTCTTTCTCTTTGAAAACTTTCTGTCACTTTTCTCTCAAATTCTCTCTCCTCTTCTATATATTTTCGAAGTTTTTCTTTATCGAGTAATTTTTGGCGCTCTTTTTCGTCCTTTTTAAATTGCAGATTTCGAATTGATTCTTCTAATAACAAAATATACTTTCCCTTCCACCCTATCTGATTAAGTATATTGAGCGCATATTGATACGCTTCAATGGCTTTATCATAATTCTCTTGCGACAAAAGTCCATCAGCGTCGTCAATGATTTTGAACGCTTCTTGTTGTTTTAAAATGTTCTGAGAACTCAATTCCTTTTTTGTTTCTAAAATATCCCTTTCTTTTTGTATTAACCTCTTTTCTCTTTCTCTTTGGATTTTAATATTGATAAGAAATTGTCTGTGTTCGGCATCTTCTTTGATTATTTGCTCGAATTCCCTTTGTTTCCTAATTTCCTGTTTCTTCTTTTCATTTTCGATTTTGTTAATTGTCTGGTTAATAAACACAATTTCTTCGATCCATTGAATTTGAGCAAAAATTTGATTTACATGTCTATAACTTTCAATTGCTAAATTGAATTCTCCTAAAGAAAGATAGTTTTGAGCTTCATCCAAGATTTTAAACGCTTCTTCCTTTTGTTTTTCCCTAAAAGTAATTTCATTCTCGCGTTCTTTCTTAACGATTTCTCTTTCTTCTAGTTTTTTTCTCTTTGCGTTCATCTCTTTGATGATCTGTTCTTGAAATTCTCTATCCTCTCTTTCTTTCTTTATAAGAATTTCTACATCTCTTTGTTTTTTGAGATTATTATTCCGTTTTTTATTTTCGATTTCGATTATTGCGTTCCCTATCCTTTCCATTTCATCATACCATTGAATTTCAGCAAAAATACTAGTTACCTGCTGATAGAATTCAATTGTCTTATCAAAATCGCCTTTTTCAAGATAGATGTGAGCATCTTCCAAAATCTTAAAAGCTTCATCTTTTCTTTTCTCTCGATGCATCAATTCCGCTTTCTGATCTCTTAACAATATTTTTTTCTGTTTTAGGTTCTCTTTTTCTAATTGGAGTTTTTTTGATATTTGCTCCTGAAACTGCTGCTCAACCTTAAATTTCTCTATGGATCTCTTCAATTCTTTTTGTTTTGAAAATATTTGTTCTCTTTTCCTATTTTCTAATTCTATTATAGAATTTTCAATTAAATGTAATTCGTCGTTCCATTGTATGCTTGCGAAGATATTTCCCGCTTTTTGATAAGCAGCAATTGCGTTCTCTAACTCAGATTTTCTTACGTAATTATCTGCTTCATCTAAAGCTTTATACGCGTCAGCTTTACGACTTTCGCGTTGTTCTAAGACTTCTCTTTTCTCTTGTAAAATGCCTTCTCTCTGCTTTATTTTTTCTCTTTCCTTTGCTAACTCTATTGAGGTGAGCCGCTGAAATTCTAGATCACTTTTTCTGCGTTGTTCTAATTTAGTCTGGTGCTCTAAATCTTTTTCAATTTTGTTTTCTTCTAACTTTTTAATACTTAAAATAGTCTCTTCAATTGTAGAAGCATGCGATTCCCAATCTGTCCCTAATTCCTTTAGATATCCCAATGCTTCTGTGTATTTATTAACTGCTTTGTTATAATCAGATTCTTCTTTTAGTATTCTATCAGCGTCGTCTAAAATTGTAAACAACTTTTCTTCTTTCCTCAAACTTTGTTTTCTTTTTTGTTCGTATTCTAATCTTCTCTTGTCCAGTTCTCTTGCAGTTTCAATAATTTCATCTTTCTCCTTAAAATATATCGTATCTTGTAGGTTTTTTAGCTGGACCTCCCTTTTTTGCCTGGAAATATTCTCTTCTTCTTCGCGCGCTTGCTTATTTTCTATATTTTTGATAAAGTTGATAACTGGTTGAATGTAAGAATCCCATTCAATGGATTTAAACAACTCGATCGCTACATTAAATTTAATGATTGCTAGATCGTATTTTTTCTCTCTTTCCAATTTTTTACCAATATCCACTAAATTAAATGCTTCAATTTGTAATTTTTCTTCATCTCTATAGAGATCAGCCCTTACTTCTTCGTATTCATCAGTCTTTAATTTAGTAAATGTTGGTTCTATTTGTTTCTGATATCTAAATTGCTCAAACTCTTTTTTATCATTTTTTAATTTTTCAATAATTATGTTAATACTCTTAGTTTGGTCATGCCATTCTATAGAATTCAGTAAGTTTACGGCGTTTTCGTAATTCTCAATTGCTTTATCGAAATTCTTATCGGATTCAAAAAATTTTGCATTATCGATAAACTCAAACGCATCTTTTTGTATCTCCTGCTCTCGCTGTTTCATTGCTTTGAATTTCTTTAATTCTTCAGCTTTTGCTGCACTTTTCTTCTGTCCAAACGCGCTAACAACCTGTGGTTCGATTTCTTGGGGAATATTATACTGTTCTTGAACTTCCCCAATTCTGGCTTTGGTCTCTGCTTTATGGTGTTTTAAAATTTCTGATAATGTCGTTAGTTTGCTTTGTAAATTACCTAATTGAGCCTCAGTCCATCCTGTTTGAATTAACAATTTGATTGCTGCTTCATATTGCTCGATTGCGTCTTCCAAAAAACCATCTGTTTCTAATTTTTGAGCTCCATCCAACAAAGAAAAAGCTTGTTCTTGTAATTGCTCAAGTTGATTTTTAGCGCTTGCTTGATTATACATCATCTCTTGTTTTGCAAAATCTTTTAATTCTTCGATCCTAGAATAGATATCACTTATTTTATCCATCATAAAGCCGCTATTTTTAAGATAACTTGCTGCTAACTCATAATTCTCCACAGCTTTTTCTAAATTTTTTTCATTCTCAAATTTTTGAGCTAAATTAAGATACTTTAAAGCTTCTTGAGCAAGTTCTTCATTTCCCAACATCTTTCTCTAAAACCCTCTTTTACTATTTCTTAAAAAGTATAAGTGAAGCGTGAATTTATTTAATTACTACAATTAATTAAACCGATTTATTAATTAAACTTTTTATATTTAGATGATTAATTTTACTATAAAAACTAACCTTTAACCTCATTTTCAAAAAGTTAAGAAGAGGACCTTTCATGAAAAGTAATAATTTTCAGATTACCGTTGATATTGAACCGATCTCGAGAAGACTCTTCTACACCGAAAATGAAACCTTTTATGAATTAATAATCAACTCAGGTATCCGTGTACAGTCCCTTTGCGGCGGTAAGGGAACATGTGGGAAGTGTAAAATACTGGTTCAAGAAGGAATGAATTTTTTAAATCCTCCAACAAACTCTGAAATGAAATATCTCACGCAATCGGAGATTAGAGAAAAATGGCGTTTGGCTTGTCAATGTAGAGTGAAAACCCCCCAAATTCAGTCAGCTAAAATACGTCATTCACCCCAGATAAGGATATTTCTTCCTAAAGATATACTAGGCGAAGATTTTAAGATATTGACGTCGGGAAAATCTAAAAAAATAAACCTCAATCCGAATGTAAAGAAAATATTTGTTGAAATTAATAAACCAAATTTAGAAAACCCCGTTCCGGATATTGAAAGAATAATATCCTCTCTTTCGTCAATTAAAAATAAGAAAGGAATTCTTAATGATATTTCGTTTGAAATCGATACCATAAGAAAAATACCCCTAATTTTAAGAGAAGACCAGCATCGTATATCATTAACAGTATACAATAATAAAGAAGTTATAGATTGCGAAGCAGGTAATAAAACCGAAGAGTGTTTCGGAATCGCATTTGACATTGGAACTACAACTCTTGTTGGGTATTTAATCAATCTTAATAATGGTAAAATATATTCAATTGCATCATCTCTTAATCCACAAACAGCATACGGGGAAGATGTTATTTCGCGTATAACTTACATAAAAGATAATCCCGCAGGGCTTGGAAAATTAAATTCTATCATGGTAGAATCTTTAAACTCAATAATAAAAGAAACTTGTGCTAACGCCAATGTCTCAACTAGTCAGATATATGAGGCAACAATCGTTGGAAATTCGGTTATGCATCATATATTCCTCAATATAAATCCAACATATATTGGTTTAAGTCCTTACGTGCCAGCATTGAAGAGTGACTTAAACATTAAGGCTAAAGATGTAACCCTTGAGATTTCAAAAAGCGGTTATGTTTATGTATTACCAGTTATTGCTGGATTCGTTGGAGCTGACACAATGGGTGTAATAATTTCATCAGAAATTGATAAAGAAATAGAATTAACATTAGCGATTGATGTTGGAACTAATGGTGAATTGGTTATTGGTAATAAGGATGCACTTTTTACGGGATCTTGTGCTGCGGGTTCTGCCTTAGAAGGTGCTCACATTCAACACGGCATGCGAGCCGCAGCAGGTGCTATTGACACTCTAAAAATTGACCCGTGTGATTTTAGCGTTGAATATACCACAATTAATAGCAAAAAACCCATAGGTATTTGTGGTTCTGGTATAATTGACGCAGTAGCCGAAATGTTAAAAGCGAAGCTGCTTACCAGAAGCGGTAACTTCAATAAAGAATTCATAGACCACGAACGTATAGTAAAAAAAGAGAAAGAACTGAGTTTTATATTAGTAAACAAAGATGACACACCAATTAAAAGACACATAACGATTTCACAAAGTGATGTTAGAGAATTACAAATGGCAAAAGGGGCGTTCTTTTCTGGAGCACGCTTGATTTTAAATCACTTAAATCGCGTAAACAATTCGGACCTTAAAATTAAACAAATTCTTCTTGCTGGAGCATTTGGAAATTACATCAATAAAAATAACGCAAAATTTATTGGGATGATTCCCGATATACCTGACGATAAACTTTTTCAAATTGGAAACGCAGCAGGGGTCGGAGCCCAAAATTGTTTATTAAACGTAAATTTAAGAAAAAAAGCTCGAAAATTACAGGAAAAAATACGATACGTTGAAATTGCAGTTGAAAAAGATTTCCAAAAAGAATTTGCTTCAGCAATGTATTTTCCTCACTTAAACTTGGATCTATTTCCAAGTCTAAAAGAATATGCAGATATCCCAAAAAGGTAATCCCTTTATAATTAGCAGTTGGCCCTTTTAGAACGAGAAATAGCCCGGATTTTGACTCGGAAAATATTTAAATTTGTAAGATTAATTTTAATGACCAGAAACCTTTAATATGATATATATATTCTACGAAAAGAGTATAAAAGTATTTAAGAGATAAATATATAAAATTTTTATCAGAAATAG